>JAYVQB010000353.1:0-5956 GCA_043757085.1 Verrucomicrobiota bacterium | reverse complement strand
TGGATCAGGTGCAGATTGCGCGATTGGTCGAGGGTATTGCGGAATTGAAACGTCGCGGTCACTCGGTAGTTGTGGTCAGCAGCGGTGCGGTCGCTTCTGGCCTCAAACCGCTGGGACTCAAAGAGCGTCCGGAAGAAATAGCCGCACTACAAGCCTGCGCCGCCGTCGGGCAGACGCATCTCATGCATGGCTACGAAAGCCTGCTCCGGGGCTATGGTTTGCACGTCGCCCAGTTGCTTCTCACGCATGATGATCTTGAAAACAAAGAGCGCGCCGCGCGAGTGAAGGCCACTTTGCTCCGACTGCTGGAGTTCGAGAACGTGGTGCCGATCATCAATGAAAATGATTCCGTGGCAGTCGAGGAACTTCGCTTTGGCGACAACGACAATCTCTCCGCACGAGTTGCCGTGCTCTGGGGCGCGGACCTTCTTGTCCTTCTGACGAGCGTGCCCGGACTGATGAATCTGCGTGATGACGGTAAGGTGGACATCGTGCCACTGGTCGCAGACGTGGAAAGCGTGCTGCATCTCGCCCAAGATGAAAAAGGCAAACATTCCGTCGGCGGCATGCCCAGCAAGCTCCGCGCCGTGCGCGAGGCAGTGATGGGCGGAGTCGAGTGCGTCATTGCCTCTGGCCGTCATCCTGAGCAGCTCGCCGATCTTGTTGATGGTGCCGGATCCTGCACCCGTTTCCCGATAAAATAATTACTCCAGTATAATATGTCCGTCGCCGTCCTCATCCCCGCGCTCAAGCCTGCCCGCAGCCTGCTTGAGGTCATGGACGCCCTGCTGGCCAGTGAGAAGGTGGAAAGCCTCATTATTGTCAATGACGGCAGTCCTGCGGAATACGACGCCATTTTTCAAGAAGCAGCCAAACGCCCCAAGACCGTGGTGCTACGTCACGCGGTGAATCTTGGCAAAGGCGCGGCTTTGCGCCTCGGCATGAATCATTTCCTATGCAATGCCACGCCCGGTTGCGTTCTCGTTACCGCCGATGCCGATGGCCAGCATCTTCCCGAGGACATCATGGCTGTCGCCGCCCAAGCCGATAGCAATAGCCGCGAACTTGTCATGGGTGCGCGTGCCTTCTCTGGCGACGTGCCTCTGCGCAGTCGCTTCGGCAACGACCTCACGCGATGGATTTTCCGCGTCCTCATCGGCATCAAGGTCAGCGACACCCAGACCGGCCTGCGCGCCATTCCGCGCGCACTCATGCCGGCCCTCCTCCGGCTGAAAACCAAGGGCTACGAGTTCGAGCTGGAAATGCTCATCTGTGCCGCGCGCTCGCGCACACCCATCACCGCAATCCCCATTCAAACCGTTTATCTCGACGGCAATCAAAGTTCACACTTCAATCCGCTGCTCGACTCCATGCGGATATATTTCATCTTCGCGCGCTTCCTCTCCTCATCTTTCATTTCCAGCGCCCTAGACTTCGTCATCTTCGCCATTGTGCTGCACCTCACTGGCAGTCTCGTCGGCAGCATTGCAACGGCGCGCGCGATCTCCGGCACCTTGAACTTCATGGTGAACAAGAACCTCGTGTTCCAGTCCCGCGCGGAATGGCGACGGCTGCTGGTCAAATACGCCGCCATGGAAATTGTCCTCGGCACCGCATCCCTGCTCTTCATTCACGCGCTTTGCAGTATGAGCGGATGGAGTCCTTATGTCGCCAAACCACTCGTCGAAGTGCTGCTTTTCATCGGCAGCTATGCTGTGCAAAGGAATCTGATCTTCGACATGACGCCCGATGACGATGATGATTCCTCGGGCAGTGCCGTGTGATTTGCGCCAGGGAATTCACCCGCCCTTCTTCACTTCTGACGCAGGCTTCGTGTCCGGTTCCACGCGGGTGATGACGAGCCCATGGCTCAGCAACCAGAACCAGCCCAGGGAGAGCGTAAGCAGCAGAAAAGAAATCCAGATGATCCAGGAGCGCATGATCGGTATTTTGCGAGCAGATGCTGCAACGGGCAAGCTGGATTCTTGCAAAGTCCAGTCGTGACATCAGAATCAAGACAGCATTCGCAATTGGGAGCGCGCGTGTGTTTGAGGAACGAAAACCACTCGCTGTCTTTCATCATTTCTCCAGCGGCGAGTAGGCTTCGCCACACACGCGCTCCTAATTGAGAAAAAACGGTTGCCTCCCCCGCTGTCCCGCGCCATGAAAATGAAACCGCGCCATTGCTTTGTCCTCCTCACGTCCGCATGTTCTTGTCGTCATTCCCGCGCGCTGGGGTTCCACCAGGTTCCCCGGCAAGCCGCTCCACATCATCGCCGGAAAACCTCTGGTGCAGCATGTCTGGGAGCGCTGCCAGAAATGCCGCCTAGTGGACAAGGTGGTGATCGCCACCGATGACGTGCGCATCGCAGACGCGGCGCGACGCTTCAACGCGCTGTCCGTCATCACTTCTCCCGATCATCCGAGTGGAACCGATCGCGTCGCGGAGACGGCGAAATCTTTTCCTGATCATCTCATCATCATCAATGTGCAAGGCGACGAGCCGTTGATCTCACCGGCGTTGATCGATGAACTCGCGCAAACTCTTATCGCCGAAGCTGAGGTGCCGATGATTACCGCCGCCGCGCCGATTGAGGACGCTGTGCTGCTCCATGATTTCAATGTCGTGAAGGTGGTGCTCAACTCCCGCCGCGATGCTCTGTATTTTTCCCGCGCACTCATCCCCCACCCGCACAAACCTGACGCAGGAGTGACGCATTTCCGTCATCTGGGCATCTACGGGTTCCAGCGCGAGTTCTTGTTCAAATTCGTCGGCTGGCCTCCATCGACCTTGGAGAAAACAGAATCGCTCGAACAACTTCGCGCCTTGGAAAACGGCGCATCCATCCGGGTGGTCATCACCAGCGAAACCTCTCCCGGCGTGGATACGCCTGAACAGGCGCGGGCCATCGAGTCACTGCTGAACAAATAAACCTTTCAACATTCCACTTCTCCCTTAATCCTACTACTATGAAATACATTTTTGTCACCGGCGGCGTAGTCAGTTCTCTTGGAAAAGGGCTGGCTGCAGCATCCTTGGGCACATTGCTTGAGCACCGGGGATTGAAGGTGATTTTGCAAAAATTCGATCCGTATCTCAACATCGACCCCGGCACGATGAATCCCTTCGAGCACGGCGAAGTCTATGTGCTGGACGACGGCGCAGAAACGGATCTCGACCTCGGCCACTACGAGCGATTCACCAGCACGAATCTGTCCAAGCTCAACAACCTCACCAGCGGCCAGGTTTATCAAACCGTGCTGCGCAAAGAACGCTCCGGCGATTACCTCGGCGGCACCGTGCAAGTGATTCCTCACGTCACGAACGAAATCAAAGAGCGCATCCGCAAGGTTGCGCGTGAGATGACTGCGGACGTGATCATTACCGAAATCGGCGGCACGGTCGGCGACATCGAAGGCCTGCCCTTCCTCGAAGCCATCCGTCAATTCGCACAAGACGTGGGGCCAGAGAATGTCCTCTTCATTCACACCACGCTCATCATTTACATGCGCGCGGCGGGCGAACTCAAGACGAAGCCCACGCAACAAAGCATCGCCAAACTCCGTGAGATCGGCATCAGCCCCGGCGTCATCCTCTGCCGCACGGAGCGACCGATTGATCAGGACATCCGCGACAAAATATCCCTTTTCTGTAACGTCTCACCCGATGCCGTGATCGAGGCCCGCGACGTGAAAGGCTCCATCTACGAAGTGCCGCTGGAACTCCACAAGGAAAAACTCGATGACCTCGTTTGCCGACTTCTCGGCCTTCCCATTGTTTCCATTGATCTGACGCACTGGCGGAAATTCGTCAAGAGCGTGGTCTATCCCACTCATCGCGTCCGCATTGCCGTCGTCGGAAAATACATCGAACTCCAAGACGCCTACAAGAGCATCTATGAAGCCCTCGTTCACGCGGGCGCATCGCATGATACCAAGGTCGATATCGTCAGGATTGATGCCGAGGTCATTAAAAAAGACGGGGCCGCAGCCCATCTCAGTGACATGCAAGGCATCCTCGTTCCCGGTGGCTTCGGCGAGCGCGGCACCGAAGGAAAAATCGCCGCCTGTCGTTACGCCCGCGAGCAAGGCATTCCCTATTTCGGTATCTGCCTCGGCATGCAAATCGCCGTCATCGAATTCGCCCGCAATGTCTGCGGACTCGAAGGCGCCAACAGCACGGAGTTCGAGAAGAACACGCCGCATCCAGTCATCAGCCTTCTCGATGAACAGCGCGGCGTTACAGATAAAGGCGGCACCATGCGCCTCGGAGCCTGGGTCACCGATCTCGTCGGCGGCACCCGCGCCTTCGACCTCTACAAAAGCGCCACCATCACCGAGCGCCATCGTCACCGTTACGAATTCAACTCCGCTTATAAAGAGCGTGTCGAAGCCGCCGGCTTGGTCATCGGCGGCATGTCACCCGATGGATTGCTCGCCGAGATGGTGGAGCTGCGCAATCATCCCTTCTTCATCGCCTGCCAATTCCACCCGGAGTTTCTCTCCAAGCCGAACCACCCGCATCCGATCTTCCACGGTTTCGTCAAGGCCGCTCTGGAGCATCGCCCGCCGGGAACTGCGGATGTAGTGCTTTAGTCTGCCAATCCCAGCCATCCAACATTATGAACATCAACAAAAATTACTTAGTGAATATCGCAATGTTCATGACGTTCTTATCAGGCAGCAGACTCTGTGGTGGAACAGTTCCGCCACCCAGCACATTCGCCTACGTGCTTCAAGCCGACTCACTATCAAAAGACAAAGCAGGCGCAGTCCGGAAACTCGCGGCATCGAAGCGAGATTGGATCGTGCTGGATGCGAATTTCTCTAACGACATTCCATGGAAGCGGGCGGACCTCGACGCCATCCGCCGGGCTCAGCCCGGCCGCAAAGTGATCGCCTACATCTCCATCGGCGAAGCAGAATCTTACCGTGCTTACTGGCATCAAGACTGGACAATCAAGGGCCGACTCACTGCGAACGCGCCAGCATGGTTGCAGCCAGAAAATCCCGACTGGCCGGGAAACTATCGCGTCAAATATTGGGACCCCGCATGGCAGACCATCATGCTCAATCGCGTGGATGCTGTGATGAACAGCGGCTTTGATGGCGTGTATCTCGACATCGTGGATGGCTTTGAGTATTTCGAGAAAGAAGGAGACGACTTCATCGACGACCGCCCCAATTCCGAGACCGGCAACACCTACCGGCAGGACATGATCGCCTGGGTGAAAAAGATCGCCACCAAAGCCCGCCAGACTAACCCCGCCGCGCTCGTGATTCCGCAGAACGGCGCACAACTCCTGGCTCACGGCGATTACCTCGGAATCATAGATGCCATCGGTATCGAAGACTTGTTCACCGACGGCAACAAACTCCAGCCGAAAGACAGCGTGAACGACAACCTTGGGTTCCTGAAAAACATGACGGACAAAAGGAAGCCCGTATTGCTGATTGAATACCCCACCAAGGATGACCGGAAGGCATTGGTGAAAAAAAGGGCGGCGCAAAAGGGCTTCATCTGGCTGCTCACGGACAAGCAATTAAAAACGATCGGTATATCGGGGAAATAAAAAATGTGGGGGCTGCTTGCCGCTACCTGAATTTAGTAGCTGCCGACGTAAGGAGGCACTGAAGTGATGTTATTGGCGATGTCGCGTTGGAAATATAGAGCCTCCTTACGTCGGCTGCTACGAAGACACGCCTGCTTGCGGACACTCACACCCCGCGCGGAACACGGATGGTGAACACGGTTTCCACACCTGGCTTGCTGTGAAGTTCGATCGTGCCTTTATGCGCTTCCACGGCGCGCTTCACGATGGAGAGTCCGAGGCCGGTGCCTTTGACCTCGCGTCCCTCGGGGCGCATGACGCGATAGAATCGCTTGAACACAAAAGGAAGATCAGCCTGCGGAATGCCCACGCCGTTGTCGCGAATCTGGATTTGGAGGGTGCCG
>JAYVQB010000352.1:0-5959 GCA_043757085.1 Verrucomicrobiota bacterium | reverse complement strand
TCAAGACGCCTAAGCCCGACGCTGTGCGGCATTCAGATGTGGCGAAATTTGTCCGCTGGAATCTGCCGGTGGAACATGCCTGGCCTTGCAATCCGCAGAAGATGGAAGGCTTTGTCGAAAAGGCGGCGCAGACTTTGTTCAAGAAATTCGGGGCGCGGAATCCGCAAACGATTCTCGTCGGCCAGCTCAATGCGGGTTCGCCGGATCGCTATTATAAAAGCCTGGCCACGAATCTGCGCGGTCGCGTGCTCCAGCTTTTCCCGCCGCTGCGCGTGAAAGAAGTGGAGGAGCAAAATCCCGAAGCGGAGACGCTGTTTTGTCTCGTCGGTCGGGAAGGATTGTTTTGCGGGATGCAAAGTCCGCGCGCATCGAATGGCTTCTATGCCGGAGGGAGCAAATACATCGGGCTGGAGTCGCCCGATCTCATCAGTCGGGCGGGCGCGAAGATTGCTGAGGCCCTGCATTATCTTCTGCTGTATCGCCCGCTGCTGCCTGCGGGAAGTCACTGGCTGGAACTCGGGGCCAGTCCCGGCGGGATGACGGCGGAGCTATTGGCTCGCGGACAGCGCGTCACGGCGCTCGATGTGGCGGTGTTGGATCAGAGATTGCAGAACCGGCGCGGACTAAAATTTGTGCGATGTGACGTGGCGGCCTTTCAACCGGAGCCGGGCGCGAAGTATGATGCCTTGCTTTCGGATATGAATGGCGATCCTCACGAATCGATAAACCAAGTCATCAGGCTTTCGGCGTATCTGAAAATGAAAGGGCTGGTCGTCTTCACTCTGAAAATACCGCGCGTGGAAACGGTGATCGAGCCGCTGAAACTATTTAATGAAATCGTGCAAACCGCCGCAGCCGGAGGATTGAAGCTATTCGCGCAAACGCATCTGACTTACAACCGGCATGAGTTCACGCTGTTTTTCAGTCGGGCGATTTAACAGCGTGATATTTTTGAGTTCAGCACCGCGCCAAGCGATCAGCGGGATTTGTAATCCTCGCCAAGCTTGCTAAGCTCCGCGTGTCCATCATCCTTCCATAAGCTGCCGGGTTTTCCGGGTTCGGCACTGAAGTAACTGTAGCGCTCGACGAATTTTAATTTTTCGCAAATCTTAAAGGCTTGCGATGCAAAGTGGTCGCGGTCGCCTTTTGAGTATTGTGAATTGAATTCGGTGACCCAAATGGGACGGTGATATTTATGGTGCAATTCAGCGAGGAAGTCCTCAAACTGCTTGGGATTGGAACTGCGATACCAATGAATCGCGATGAAATCGACGCGCAGTTTCCGCTTTTTGACACCCTGCATAAAGCTATCCAGCCAGGCCATGCCAGGGCCATCGGAAGAAGGGGCGGGACTGCTGAGACGGAGGCCGGTCTTCATGAGCGTCGGCCAGAGCTTGAGGGCTTCTTCAACAGTCGTGTCACCTTGCGAGGCGCGCTCGGGTTCGTTTAAACAGAGGATGACCTTTGCGCCGCTGGCCTTGATGTCATTGAGCACGTTATCGTTTACTTGGCCTTTCCCTTTTACCATCGGGACAAATTCCAGACCGGGGCTTGATTTTCCGTTCGTCCACCAGTCGTAATACCAGTGAGCCTTGAGTTTATTGGCCATCTCCGGGTTACCACCCCACCCTTTTTTATTGGATTCAATCTGAGCGTGCAACTGGAACGGCGATAAAATCGTGACTATCAGAAACAAGGAAGGTCGCAGCATCATAAAGCCGCGATAATATCGGGCCGATGAGTCAATGCAAGCGATTATAAGACGCGCAAAACCAATGCAACAGGATGGGCCGCAAGTTAGGCCCAACGGAAAAATCAGCCGGGTTGCGGCTCCCATTCCTTGGCTTTGCCGGTGCCGACGAGTTCGTATTCTTCTTCCTCCACGTTGTCTTCCTGCAAAGGAGCAAAACGTTCGGCGCGGAAGCCAAGTTCCTGTTTCGCGCTGGAATGTGGATCGTCGGGATTGAGGAGTTCCTGTAGCAAAATCAGGAAATCGAATTCCGCACCGGTGAGTTTGATCTGGGCATCGTCATTGACGGTGAACTGCGGATTCGACCGGCCCATGCCGATGGCGCGCACGGTATAGATTTTATCTTTCTTGGGTAGGGCGCGGTAGAGATCATAGACCCAAGGCTCGAAATCGTCGTTGATACAGACGATGCGCTGGCCGGTTTTGAACATGGGATGCAGAGAGTTGGATATTTAAAAAAGATGGAGCGCGAGTGTGTCGCTAGACCGCTCGCCTAAAATTGGTTCTTCAACGTGGCCACAATCCAAGCGAAAAATAGGCGAGTAGGCTTCGCCATACTCGCGCTCCTTCTCAATGAAAAAGACTCAGACATTTTCGACAGGAAGTTCGTCTGTTATTTTCGGTTCTGGAGGCTCTTCTGCATTTACTTGCAAGACGGCATTGAGCGCGCGGTTTTCCTCGGGCGTCAAGAGCACGGCACCTTTCAGCATCCGGCAGAATTCTTTCTTGGTGATGCGGCGATGGATGCCGGTCCGGTTCGCGAGATCGGTCAATGTTTTGTAGTCCACGCACAGTCGCTCCAGATTGACGATTCGGATGTATTGGTCGTGAAGCCGCCAGACTTGGTTTTGTTGCAATTTCATTTTCTCACCCTAGGGCTTGTCCTGCGGCCTTGCCAGCGTTATCACAGCGGCCCCCCATCCGCATGAGTTCCGTCCCGCATCCACTTTTGTCCGCCAATGAAATCGCCCTGGCCTATGGCTATCAGGCTTTGCTGGAGAGCGTGTCGCTTGCGGTGTCGCCGGGCGAGAAGGTGGGACTGGTCGGGCGCAATGGCTGCGGGAAGACGAGCCTGCTGAAAATTCTCGCGGGCACAGATGAGCCAGACTCCGGCACGGTGTCGCGTCGTCGCGGCTTGCGTGTGGGCTATCTGCCGCAGGAGTTTGAGCTGGATGGAGAGCTGACCGTGCTGCAAAACATCGAGGCGGGTGCGGCGGATTTGATGGAGTGGATGCGGCGCTATGAGACTGGCGAGGGCAGCGAGAAGGAACTAGCTGATCTGCATCATCGCATCGACGAAGCGGACGGATGGAATCTGCAAACGCGCATCAAGGCCGAGGCGACTGCGCTTTCTGCGCCGCCACTGGATGCGCTGGTTGGGCCGCTTTCCGGCGGGGAGAAGCGTCGCGTGGCGCTGTGTCGCGCCCTGGTTGCGGAGCCGGATTTGTTGTTGCTCGATGAACCGACGAACCATCTTGATGCGGAGTCCATCCGCTGGCTGGAAGAGTTCCTCCATGATTTTAAAGGCGCGGTGATCTTCGTCACGCATGACCGCTACTTCCTCGATGTGATTGCCACGCGCATCATCGAGTTGGCCGATGGTCGATGCTTTTCGCATCCGGGAAACTACACGGCCTATCTGGAGTCCAAGGCTGTGCGCCAGAATATCGCGGAACAATCCGAGCGCCGACGCCAGCGGTTCCTGCGCGTGGAACTCGAATGGGTTCGCGCGGGTGTGAAAGCGCGCGGCACCAAGGCGCGCCATCGGCTCGATACGTTTTATCAAATCGAAGGACAGGAAGCGCCACCGGAGGAACGCGAGATGGATTTGCTCATTCCGCCGCCGCCGCAGATCGGCGACATTGCGATCAATCTGGAAAATGCCGGGGCGAAAGTCGGTGAGGGTGCGGATGAGCGCTGGCTGTTTCGCGGCCTGACGCTTTCGATGAAGCCGGGGCAATGCACGGGCATCGTCGGGCGCAATGGCGCGGGCAAGACGACACTTTTGCGCCAATGCCTTGGCACGCGCGCGCCGGATGAAGGTGAAGTGACCATCGGCAAGAAAGTGGCCTTCAATTATATCGACCAGACGCGCATGACTTTGAACGGTGAACGCACCGTGCTCCTTGAAGTAGCGGACGGGGCGGAGACGGTCATGTTCGGCAATCAGCGGATGAACTCGCGCTCGTATCTGAAGCGGTTTTTGTTCACGGATGATCGCGTGAACGAACGCGTGGATCGGCTCTCCGGCGGCGAGCGCGCACGGCTCACGCTGGCGAAGGTGCTGCGTCACGGAGGCAATGTCATCGTGCTGGATGAACCCACGAACGATCTTGATCTGCCCAGCTTGCGGATGCTGGAGGAAGCGCTGGCGGACTTTGATGGCTGCGTGCTGGTGGTGAGTCACGACCGATATTTCCTTGACCGGATATGCGATCAAGTCATCGCGTTTGAAGACGCGGGCGTATTCGTTCAGCCGGGCAACTACTCGTATTATCTGGAGAAGCGCAAAGAGCGGGAACTGCGGGATCGCAATTATCTCGCGGAAGTCAGCAGACTGGAAAAGCAGCAGTCGGCAAAAAAAGTTCGCCCGCGAAAATTGAGTTTCAAAGAACGCGAGGAACTTGATAGCATGGAGGCGAAGATCTTGCAGGCAGAATCGCGCGTGTCTGAAATCGAGGCTATGCTGAATGACTCTGAGTTCTATGTCACGCGGGCCAATGAAGCCGGGGGCTTGATCGAGGAATTGGAGGCTGCGAAAAAATCTGTGCCCGCGCTTTACACCCGTTGGGAGGTGCTGGCGAAAATTGCCGAGGCCAGCGCAGAATAAAACAAGCTGCGGATTTCTGTCATAGTTGTCACACGAGACGCGTTAGATTAGTCGGGACAAGTCACACATAATCCATCATCATTCCATTATGAAACCAATTGCCCTTCTCATCACGACGCTGGCCTTGCTGCTGGGCGCACCCGCCTTTGCCTGGGGACCACTGGGCCACCGCACCATCGCCACGCTGGCGCTGGAGCAACTGGAGAAAACGAATCCAGCCGCCGCTGCGAAGGTGAAGGAGATTCTCGCTGGCGAGAGCATCGAAGACGCATCCATCTGGCCTGATGACATCCGGAAATCAAAAATGAAGTCGCGCTCCGGCAGATTTTCTGATACCCCCGAGGGCAAGGCTTTCACCGAGGCCCACCCGGACAATTCTTCGTGGCACTATTTGGACTTGCCGCTCGACATCAAATCATACGCCCAGGACAAACGCTTCATCACGGACAACGACATTGTGGCTACCATCGGGAAATGCATTGATGTTCTCGAAGGCAAATCGGACTTCATGAACAAGCGCGATGCCTTGCGCTGGCTCATTCACTTGGGCGGCGACGTTCATCAGCCGCTGCATGTGGCGGCGGGTTTTTTCAAATTCGATGACGATGGACGAGCGACCCTCATGACCAGCCCCGACGAGGCGGCGCAACATCCCGAGGGCAAAGACAGCGGCGGCAACAAACTTCTGCTCACCAAGGAACTGCCGCTGCACCGGTATTGGGACGAGAACGTCGTCACCATGACCGCTGATACTGAGGCCAAGCTCGCCGTCGTTATCCGCAAAAAAATGGCGGAACTCAAGCCTGCCAACACCGGTCCCTGCCGTGAGTGGCCGCCTCAGTGGGCCATGGATTCCGCCGAGACGTCGCGCTTGATCTATGCGGAACTCAAATTCGGGAAACGCTTCCCGCGCACTGGGAATTACTGGACGCTTTACCTGAATCTCAAGCCTGATACCCGGGAGAGTTTCCGTGTGTGGGGAGAAGAACGTGTGGCCAAGGCCGCCCGTAATCTCGGCGATCTCCTCAGTGCGATTCAGTGGGGGAAGTAGGAATTTAAGATTTCTACGAGCAAGCTAGGGGCATTTACAGGGTAAATTCGCGGTGTGAATAACTTGCGCACTTGTTAACTTTTTAGCTCTGCGGCGATTGGTGCGCATGGCCCATAGCTGAGTGCAATGGGAATGGCGTGGGTGGAAAAATATGGAGAACAATTTCTGTGCGGTCAAAGCGGGCAGGTGACGAAATTGTTAGCCAAGAATGTGCCAGACCCAACCTGAATGCTCGGGCGAATTTGAAATGGATTCAATTCAATTGGCGTGTGTCATCAATGTAACATTGGGAAACAGATGTTATAAAGCACTGAATGTTAAAGATTTG
>JAYVQB010000351.1:0-1568 GCA_043757085.1 Verrucomicrobiota bacterium | reverse complement strand
CCATCCTGCAACACAGCACAGCCAAAGGATTCCATGTGCAAGGTTTCGACGCCAACCGTCTGCGCGACCGCTGGGGTCTTATTCATGCGCGCCACATGCACGCGGATTTTTATGACGCGAAACAGATGCGCCCCTCGCGCATGGGCATTGATTACCTTTTGCCCATCTTCGCGAACGCCATCGGCGACGATGACATGGAGCACATCCGACAGACCTTGTTCTCTCCGGGAAATCTTTTGCGCCCCTACCACTCTATCAATACGGACGTGAACAAGCGCATCCGATTCCTCGCTGAAGACAGCGTATGAATCGGATGCTGGTAACATTCCTCCGCCCAAGAACATTGACGCTCGCCCTGGCCTGCACCTTCATCCGGCAGGCACAGGGTCAGGCGAAAGCGCCCCTTTCCGATCTCACACTTTCCAATTTCTTCTCCGAGGGCTGAGATCAACCTTGGGCGAATCGCGCTCGCGGCGAAGGCACACCCGATATGTCGTTACTGCGAGTGCAGACCAATTTTCTCGTCCAGTTGCTGCGCATTGACACCTATCTGGAAACAGGCATGAACGCGCCTAACACCAGCCAGAGCGAGTTCGTCAATGGAACCGTGGAGTATGCCCTGAACCGGCACTTCATGCCCGCGATTTTCTTCAACCATCAATGGATCAAAGGTGCGTCCGGTGCCGCCGACAGAGATGGTTCCGTGGGCGGACTGTTCGGGCGACTCCAACTCGTGGACAGGCAGCACGACTCCCTGGCTTTCAATTTGAAAATGGCGCTGCCGAATACAGACATTGGCGAGCACGCCACCATCTGGAGTTACGCCCTAGCCGGATGGGAAGACTTGCAGGCCTTGGGACTCGGGCGCACCGGCCTTTACTGGCACCTGTAACATGAAATGGCGGGCGCGGACATCCCCCTGACCGGCCCCAGGTCTGTCGGCTCTCTCTGCCGGTTGACCTACATTTTCAATTTCTGACGACAGAGCAAAGCCCTTTCTAAACGGGAAACTCACGCCCTAAATCGTCCTGCCCGCAACCATTTGGAAGCGGTGAATTCGGGGTGACAACGCATAAAAATGCGCGGGACGTATTTTGAAATCATGCGTTAAAAGAGGCGACCTGGCTGTAAATTGTATGTTTAATCATAAATTCCATAATATATTGCTTGTAAATATTTAGGTTTTGCTTAATATATATACCGTTATCAATCATATTTATTAAAATGACCACTCTGTCATCCACTCTGTCATCCACTCTGTCATCCACTCGCCCTCCAAGCATGATCCATCTTGCACTTCGCAAGCTCTTGGAGATTTTCGTTCTCACCATCCCTCTCTGGAGCGGGACGGTTTCCGCCCACAACCTCAATCAGATTGATACGGTGCTGGCCTTTGACAAGGCGAGCCTTGATTTGATGGCCTCCCGCGCAGGCACTGGCCAACCGATGCTGAAGGCGGGTGATACCGTCGGCATCATCCTCAAGTCCACACCCGGACCCGGCACCGCGACTGGAGCGGGCGGCTACATGACTTTCTACATCCCGCCCGGCACTCAGGTGATGAATGC
>JAYVQB010000350.1:0-1578 GCA_043757085.1 Verrucomicrobiota bacterium | reverse complement strand
ATGAGAATGAACTCAAAGGTCAGCTTCTGTTTCTTCCGTGAGCACCAGTAGTCCAGCGCGGCGTAAAGATCATGCAGTGGCCATTTTTTATTAACTGGCATGATCACGTCGCGCACTTCATCGCTCGCGCCGTGCAGCGAGATGGCGAGCCGGATTTGCAAGGGGAACTCCGCGAGCTTGTAAATCTGCGGTGCCAGCCCGCTGGTGCTCACCGTGATGTGCCGCGCCCCGATGCCAACGCCCCACTCGGCGTTCAGCACTTGGATGGCTTGCAACACATTGGGCAGATTCGCCAACGGCTCGCCCATGCCCATGAAGACGAGGTTATCCACTCGTGCTCCACAGTGTTTCTCCACTTGAATGATTTGCTCGACGATCTCGCTGGCCGTGAGATTTCGCGTGAGTCCGGCGAGTCCGCTGGCGCAGAATTTGCAATCGAACGCGCAACCCACTTGCGAGGAAACACAGAGCGTGCGGCGATCTGAGCGCTCGCCGTAAAGTGCAGGCGAGGCGGGAATGAGCACGGTCTCGATGAAGCGTCCGTCATCGAGCTTGAAGAGATATTTCCGCGTGGTGTCCTCCGCTCCTTCTACACGAGCCAGCGTCATGGTGCGCAATACAAAGCGCTCCGCCAACGCAGTGCGCATGGTCTTAGATAAATTCGACATGGCTTCAAAACTCTCTGCGCGTTTTGGGAATATCCATTCCAGGATTTGTTTCGCGCGGAACGCAGGCTCGCCAATAGCCGAGACAAATTCCCCCATTTCATCAGGTGAAGTTGCCAGCAGACAGGGCAGTGGTTCGGCGGTCATCATCACAGACTAGCCGCGAAAACTAAAAAAGAAAATTGAACCACGGATGAACGCAGATGGACACTGATGATGAGTAAATTAAGGCAAATCTGGCTAGCATCGTAAGCATTTGAATATCCGTGGTTTTCATTCACTGACGCAATCGTGACTTTGCACCCTTCCTGCTTTGCGGTAAGACTCACGCAATACGCCTGATGCCAAATTCCACACCAGCAACCCATGCCGCCTCCAGTTGGATGGAAGGACTCTCCAGCTTTCTGGCTGATGAACAGGGCGTAGAAGCGATCTTGCTCAATCCTGATCAGCGCAAGGTTTCCGTCGCGACATTGGGCGTCGTCAATACCGAGGCACTGAAGGTCAGGCTCGACACGGTGTTGCGCGCGTTGGATGTGCGATTCGGAACTGAAGGTTTTCCCAGCAGCACAGCGGGAACGCGCGAGGCCTTTCAGTTTCAGGTGAGGAAACTCCCCTCGCAAGATGTCTTGATCGAAAAGCCAAGCTGTCCCACCGCGCCGACCTTTTGGAAATGGCGCGAGTTCACCTGGCCGGAACCGGAGGAGATCGAGAAACAAAGCCGCGAGGAATGGCAGATGCTCGCGATGCAAGCAGCGGTCTGCGGCGTGGCTTTGTTTGCCGGATGGTTCATCGAAGGCTTCACCAAGTTGCCGCCGACCGTGTGGATCAGTTGCTATGTCATCTCCATCGTCGCCGGTGGATGGGACGCGGCGAAAGATGCGTGGGAAAAAATTCGCGAAGGCCAGCTCGA
>JAYVQB010000349.1:0-6058 GCA_043757085.1 Verrucomicrobiota bacterium | reverse complement strand
TGCCGATTTATTTTGAGGCGGCAGTCGCCGGTGGCATCCCGATCATCCAGACTATTCAGGAAGGCTTTGTCGGCAATCACATCCGCAGCATTCACGGCATCATCAACGGCACTTGCAATTACATCCTCAGTCGCATGACTGCTGAGGGTGTCGGTTATCAAGAAGTGCTCGCCGACGCCCAGCGACTTGGTTTCGCCGAGGCCGATCCCACACTCGATGTCAGCGGCTGGGACGCGGCGCACAAGGCCATCATCCTCGCCTCGCTCAGCTACGGTTTTTGGATCAAGCCGCAGGATACGTTCGTGCAAGGCATCGAACAGATTTCGCAAACCGACATTCGCTTCGCCGCGCAACTCGGTTACACGATCAAACTTCTCAGCGTCATTCGTGCCGATGAAAAAGGCCGTGTCGAAGTGCGCACTCAGCCGTCGCTCGTGCCGCAGAAACACGTTCTCGCCAGCATCGGCGGCGCGTTCAACGCGGTGCTGGTTCACGGCGACATCGTGGGCGAAACTCTCTTTTACGGCAAAGGCGCAGGTCAAGATCCGACCTCATCGAGTGTCATCAGTGACATCGCCGAGGCTGCCGCCACGTTGCATTACGGCTCGCGCCACAGCGGATTCGTCCCGCACGGTCTCTATGGCAAGAGCAAGCCTGTGGATGAAACCGTTTCCAATTTCTATGTGCGTCTCATCGTTGCCGATAAGCCCGGTGTGCTCGCGCGCGTCGCGACCGTGTTCGGTGACAGCGGCATTGGCATCTCGTCCATCATCCAACCCGATGAACCGGAGGGCGACACCACGCCGCTCATCTTCATGCTCGACGCCGCAACCTTGCGCGATGTGCGCACCGCGATGCAGACGGTCGGCGCGCTCGAATGCGTGCATGAGGAGCCGAGCTGGCTGCGCGTGGAGACCATGAACGAGGCTGCGTCCTGATCCGTTGAGGGATCAGACGGTGAATCGATGAGCCAAACTCTCCAGCCTGCAAACCGCGCCTACGGCGGTTCTTTGCGCGATCTCACGCAGTTGAATCTCGTCGTTCTCGTCTGGGGAATTACGTCGATCATTGGCAAACTCATCACGATTGATGTTATCGCGGTCACTGTGTGGCGCACCGGGCTGGCCGCAGTCGGTCTTGCGCTCATCTGCATCTTCAGCGGCATCAGTCTTCGCGTGTCGCGCCGCGCCGCGTTCGCGTTTTTTGGAACGGGAATCGTTATTGGTTGGCATTGGGTGACATTTTTTTTGTCAGCCCGACTTTCCACCGCGTCGGTATGCCTGGCGGCAATGCCAACTATTATGCTGTGGAGTTCTTTGATCGAGCCGCTGGTGAATCGCACTCGCAAATGGAGCCAGGTGGAACTGGTCACGGGACTCGTCACCATTGGCGCGGTGTGGCTCATCTATCGTTTTGAATTCAAGCACTGGCTCGGCTTCACCGTCGGGCTGGCGTCCGCAGTTCTGGCCACCATTTTCGGCGTCTATAACAAACAACTGACCACTCGCCATCCACCCGCGCTGATGTGCTGCTACCAGATGACTGGTGCCTGTCTCTCGTGTCTGGCCTTGCTGCCATTTTTTGGCACCCACACGCTGGCCGTTCCCACAGGACGTGACTGGCTCTGGTTGATCATACTCTCGCAAGTCTGCACCGTTGCTGCATATGTCGGTTATCTCGATGTGCTGCGCCGCGTGTCGGTTTTCACGGTGAATGTGGTCTATAATCTCGAACCCGTTTATGGCATCTTGCTCGCGGCCATTGTCTTCGGTGAAAAGGAACGCATGAGCGGCGGCTTTTATCTGGGCGCATTGATCATCGTCGCCTCAGTCGTTGCCCTGCCCGTGATGAATCACTTCACGGCCAAGCGGAATGCCGTAAGTGAAGAACCACCCGCGACATCAGGGTTGTCGTAGAGCGAGATAATTCGAGTGATCCGGCACGCGCCTTGCATAATCGCCTTGCGCATAACCGCGCAGCAACAAATCCGCCGAGGCCTCGCTCATCGCCACCGGCACATTCCACAGCACCGCGACTCGCAGCAGTGCCTTCACATCGGGATCATGCGGTTGCGCTGCCAGCGGATCCCAAAAGAAAATCAGCAAATCCATCCGCTGCTCCGCGATCTCCGTGCCGATCTGCAAATCGCCCCCGAGCGGCCCGCTGAGAAATTTCTTCACCGGCAGCCCCAGTTCCTTCTCGATCAACGCCCCCGTTGTTCCCGTGCCGCACAAACTCCATTGAGCGAGCTGTTCGCGATGCTCCTTCGCCCAGCGCAATAGCGATTGCTTGCAAGAATCATGGGCGACGAGTCCGAGGGTGGGCATGGGGTTTTATCGTTTCGTGAAACCTTTGAGGCGAGAATGTAGATCGGTGGCTGCTTCAAAAGCAAAGCCTTTCCCCCGTTTTCGCTTACCAAGTAGTAAAAGCTTTTCAAGGCCTAGAAGATCAGCCCTTGCAGTGCCGTATGCTATGTCGTGACTACGTCTGTGACTATCTACGGTGAACACCGTTCCTGGATGACGCGCGGCCCGATGCAAGATCGCTTCTTGACGATGATTTAGCTCCCCGACATCGCGGAGTGCGGCACTCAGTGAATGCAGTTCTGTGGTTTTCCGTTCAATATAGTGATGGAGTTCATCAACGGCCTTACGGATCACGCCAATCTGGTGGGCAATGAAGTAATTCAGATCGTTGTCATCTGTTTCTGTATAAAGAAACGCCTTTCCATATTGAGCGGGCGCTTTTACGAGGAATTGAGAAATCGAGATAAATTGAAACATCCAGTATCCACGCCTAAGCATGAACCAGTAGAAAAGTGCTCTCGCAGTTCGTCCGTTGCCATCCTTGAAAGGGTGATCATACGCGAGCCAGAAATGAAGCAAAATTGCCCGCAACACTGGATGAATGAATGGACGAGAAGCCTCATCGGCGTTCGCAAAGTCGCACAAAGCTTTCATCCGCACTAGGAGTTCATTGGCTGGTGGCGGTGTGTGTAGTGCTTCGCCTGTGGTGACGTCCTCGACGCAAATGAGTTCTTTTTCAGTGCGGAACCTGCCCGATGCGTGCGGATCATCAAACGTGTCAACGGTAATCAGGCGGTGAATATCAAAGACAAGATCAGACGTCAACGGTTGCTGTCTCCAGTCCGCAAGCTTTCGCATGGTCAGGTAGTTATTGAGAATCATTTGTTCGCTGCGATCTCGTGGTGGCCGATTCGATCTGAGCATTTGACGTGCAATCTCACGTGTTGTCGCGGCACCCTCCAACTGACTGGATGTGATTGCTTCGTCCATCAGTGATGAAACATAATACTGGTCTTTCGTCTCAGAATTGGTCACCTGCTCCGGCATTTGCACCGTGCCGCCCGCGCGCATATCAATATCGTGCAGAGTTGCTAGAGTCTCGTCCGTTGCGAAGTATTGGAAGTGTTTACCCCTGAGGTCTATGAGTGGCACGCTTTGATAAAGGCCTGCTCTGGTGAGTTTGATTGCCGACCACCACTGTTCTGTCGTGAAGCCGGGAGGCGGGGTGCGATGCCGCAATTCATCCCAATGAAAATAAGACCCAGCCAGAGCTTCTCTGCCTACGGGTAACACTTTGTTCCACTCTCGGAAACTTGTTGGAGGCTTTGTTTTTGGGGGGGCGGAGGGCATCTTCATGGTGTCAATTTGCTATCAATTTGCGACGAATTGATAGCAAATCAATAGCAAGTTAGCAAGCCAGCCCTAAGCCTTGTGGTCAAAACTGGTTTCGGACACTATATCTTGCGGCTTACAGCATCGCCTTCAAAAACGGTGCCGTCCGGCTCTGCTTGCTGTTTGCCACTTCCTCGGGCGTTCCGGTGGCGACGATCTCGCCGCCGTGTTCACCGGCTTCGGGGCCGATGTCGATGAGGTGGTCGGCTTCGGCGATGACGTTGAGTTCGTGTTCGATGACGACGACGGTGTGGCCTTCGCCCACGAGGCGATGCAGCACATCAATCAGGCGGCGGACATCGGCGTGGTGGAGGCCGATGGTGGGTTCCTCGATGAGGTAGAGATTGCGCTTGTGGGTTTTGAGGCCCTTCATTTTCTCGGTCACGCTGCGACCTTGGCCAGCGTTGAGTTCAGTGACGAGCTTGAGGCGTTGCGCTTCGCCGCCGCTGAGCGTGGGGCTGGGTTGGCCGAGATGGAGATAGCCGAGTCCCGTGTCGGCCAACAGTTGCAGGGGGCGCGATAAACGCGGAATGCTGCTGAAAAATTCCGCCGCTTCCGTGATGCTCATGCGGAGGACTTGGCCAATGTTCTTGCCATTGTATTCGATTTCCAAGGTGGCCGCGTTGAAGCGCATCCCGTTACATGATTCGCAATGCACGCGCGTGGTGGGCAGGAAGTTCATCTCCACTTTGATCTCGCCATTGCCGGAGCAGGTTTCGCATCGTCCGCCCTCGGTGTTGAAGGAGAAGCGACCCGCATCGAAGCCACGCGCCCGCGCCGTCGGTAACAGGGCGAACAATTTGCGGATGTCATCGAGAATGCCCACATAAGTCGCGGGACAGGAGCGCGAGGTTTTGCCGATGGGTGATTGATCCACTTCATAGACGGCGGTGATGTTCTCGGCTCCGTGCAGCGATTTCCAAGTCTGACCGGTGCGTTTTCCGTTTTCCGTTTTCCGTTTTCCGTTGAGGGCTTCCTTTACCGCTGGATGCAACGATGCGCGCATGAGCGAACTTTTGCCGCTGCCGCTGACTCCAGTGAGGATGGTCAAACGACCGAGGGGAATGCTGACATCGATATTCTTCAAATTGTTTGCGCTCGCGCCTTCGAGCTTCAGCCATTGGTTTTTCGCTGTCTTTTTCGGCAGCGTGCGTCGCTCGCCACGCATGGGATGCTTCATCACTTCACGCAATGATTTGCCAGTAACGCTGGCTTTGTTCTTTTGGATTTCCTTGATCGTGCCCATCGCGGTGACTTCGCCGCCGAAGCGACCAGCCCCAGGGCCGAGATCAATAATGGTGTCCGCGCGGCGCATGGTTTCTTCATCGTGCTCGACGACGAGCAGCGAGTTTCCTTTGTCGCGCAGGGCGATGAGCGTATTCAGCAGTGCTTCGTTATCGCGCGGATGCAGCCCGATGGTGGGTTCGTCGAGCACATACAAAACACCGCGCAGATTGGAGCCGAGTTGGGAGGCAAGCCGGATACGCTGCGCCTCGCCACCGCTGAGCGTGTCGGCACTGCGATTAAGCTGCAAGTAACCGAGGCCGACTTCTCGCATGAAGCGCAGGCGTTGCTCGATTTCCGTCAAGATGTCGCGGGCGATCTCGGCTTGAATTCCTGCAAAATGGAACTGAGCGAAGATTTCATGCGCCCGGTCAGAAGAGAGACAGACGATGTCTTCGATGCGTGAAAGTGTTGGGGGCAGCTTGCCCTCATTTTTCTTTCTGCTTTTAGATGAGGGGGGCTGGCAGCCCACGACACGAACGGCGCGCGCGATGGGATTGATGCGGCTGCCGTGGCACGCGGCGCAGGTGACGTGTGAGTGCTCCTCGCTGTCAAACTTCCGTTCTTCGTCCATCTCTGCTTCGAGCAATGAAATGTCATCACGCCTCTCGGCCTCGGGCTTGTTCGAGACGGTAACGCCGAAACCACGGCACGATTTGCACCAGCCGTGCGGGCTGTTGAATGAGAACAACCGCGGATCAAGTTCCTCGAACGACATCGCGCAATTCGGGCAACTCATCTCGGTGTTCAGCACCTGGATGGACTTGTCCGGCAGTCTCAGCTTTAGCGTGCCTTTGCCCATCCTCAGCGCCTTCTCAATCAAGGGCCGCAAGGCGATGGCGCTCATGCCGCGCTCGGTGCGCGCGATGATGGCGTCTATCGTGTGCTCCTTGAATCGTTCGAGCCTTTTGAAGTTCGCAGTGTCGCGGAAGTCGCCATCGACGAGCAACGTCTCGATGCCGTGCTTGTGCGCGTGTTCGGCAATTTCATTATGAAAACCTTTCCGCGCTTTCACCAGCGGGGCCATGATGTGAACCAGCGACTTCTTGGCGAGTTCCTCGACCGTCTTCACCACC
>JAYVQB010000348.1:0-6059 GCA_043757085.1 Verrucomicrobiota bacterium | reverse complement strand
GGTTCCGCCGCGACTCCATATAGAGTGCCGCTGGTGCCGAAGCTGGCGGTGATGACGCCCGGCTTCACATTGCCGGTGCCGATCGCGCCCATCATGTTGTCGCCGCCGCCCGCGCTGATGATGACGGATTCTGATAAGCCCCATTTTTTCGCGAGTTCGGGTCGCAACTTACCGTGAATGTCGAGCGATGAACCAAGCGGCGGCAGCATATCGATCACTCGCTTGTCCACGAAATCACAAATCTCTCGCGACCAAGTCCGCGTGCGGACATCGAGAATGCCCATGCCGCTGGCGTCGCCGTATTCCATGCGCTTCACACCGCTGAGGTGGAAGTTGATGTAATCGTGCGGCAGCAAGATGGAGGTGACTTTGGCAAAGTTCGCTGGCTCGTTTTGCTTGAGCCAGAGCAGTTTTGGAATCGTGTAACCCGGCAGGATGGCGTTGCCAGCTTGATTGATGCAGCCGGCCTGTCCGCCGAATTCATGCGCGATCTGTTCGCATTGTGCGGCGGTGGAGGTGTCGCACCAGAGCTTCGCGGGGCGCACCACTTTGTTATTGGCATCAAGGACAACTAGGCCGTGCTGCTGGCCGCTGACGCCGATGCCCGCGATCTTTGCGCGATCAGGGCCGAGCTTGTCCAGACACTCGGCGACGGTTGCGTCCACGGCATCGAGCCAGTCTTGCGGATTCTGCTCCAGATGACCGGCGGGGAGTCCGCTGATGAGTTCGTATTTGCGATGAGCGCTGGCGAGGATTTTGCCAGTCTCGAAGTCCAGCACGATGGCCTTGGTGCTCTGAGTTCCGCTGTCGATGCCGAGAAATAACATGGTCTGGTAAGGGTTGGGTTGATCGTTCTGATGTTCGTTTTCCGTGCTTGCCGCAGCGGGCATTCAGCCTAACGTGGGCGACGTATCAACCGCAAGCGCGCTTTTGCATCATGGTCAAGAAACTCCTTCACACCCGTTATCGTGTCGCCGACCTCGATAAAACCATTTCTTTTTACAAGGACGTGCTCGGTCTGGCTGAAGTCCGTCGCATCAAATCACCGCGCGGCTCCGAGCTGGTTTTCCTCAAGGCACCGCAGAGCGAGGAACTCATCGAGATTTGCTGCTACCCGGCGAGCGGCCCGGTGGTCATCGGCCCCGACCTGACGCATCTGGCCTTCGAGGTGGATGACATTGAGGCCTTCGCCAAGCACTCTGCCGCGAAGGGCTATCCGCTCTCTGATGGCCCGACTCAGAGCAGCAGCGGAGTTTTTGCATTTATTGACGCGCCGGAAGGATACGAGATTGAATTGATCCAGCGCGGTTGATAGAGTGCGACTAGTAAATGGTAAAAACTCAACACCGCAAACGCGACCCCCATGGAATTTGACTGGATAAACGTTTCCTTCGATCTCGCAGCGCTCCCGCCTAGGGACATCGAAGAATCATTTGAAGACCCTTTCGCACTCAAGCTGCTGCCGGATGTCGAGAGCCAGAGTCCCAAGTCAGCGCGCTATTTCTCCCTCGGCAAATCGCTCACGGGTCGCGGCATCTCCAGCGTTTTCTGGACTGACGGAAAAAAATACCGTGTCATTCATGCGCGCCCCATGACGCCGGAAGAGGAGCATTTTTATGTGCGCACAAAATCCCAGAACATCTGATCGCATCACATGAAAACCATCCGCAACTGGAATGAACTGCCTCAGTTTGAGGCCGAGGAAGATGAGTCGCGTTTCTGGGCGGATCATCAGCTCGACATACGACTGATGAAGAGCAGCATCCATCAGCCGGATGTGCGGGAGTCCACCACGATCACGCTGCGCTTCGACCCCCGCATGTTGAGCCGGATCAAGAGACTGGCCCGCAGCCGTTTTCTGAACTACCAGAGCATGATCAAGCAGTGGCTCAGCGAGCGGATGGAGCGGGAGATGAAAGACTGAATCCGCCATGAAAGCATTTTCGAACCCTTCATCGATCATTCTCGCAGCCATTTTTTTGGCCTCGCCCATCGCAGCACTAGCCGATGATGCCGCACGACTGAAGGAACTCAATGCGTATTGGGCCGAGGTTTCCCGCACGGTGCGTGAAGGTGACTTTGAGGGCTACACGGCCACCTGTCATGCCGAAGGAGTTCTGGTCAGTGGCGTCAAGAAAATGAGCCAGCCGTTGTCTCAGGCTCTCGCAAGCTGGAAGCATGAGTTCGCCGATACCAAGGCAGGCAAGATGAAGGCCAGCGTCGAGTTCAAGTTCTCGCAGCGCATGGGCGACGATACGACCGCTTTGGAGACTGGAATCTTCCTCTACTCCACGATCTCTCCCGACGGAAAAGTCGTGAAGGAATACATTCACTTCGAGGAACTCCTCGTGAAGCGCGACGGATGGAAAGCCCTGATGGAATATCAGAAATCCAAGGCCACGCCCGAAGAATGGGATGCGCTGAAATAATTCGAGGCAACAAAGAGCCGCATGGACAATCGCACCGCTGAACAACGCGCCGCGCAACTGCGCGCGGAGATCGAGCGACACAATCAACTCTACTACCAGCAGGCGAAGCCGGAGATCAGCGACCGTGAATTCGATGCGCTGCTGCGCGAGTTGCAAGATATTGAATCGGCGCATCCAGATTTGATCACGCCGGATTCGCCCTCGCAGCGCGTTGGCGGCGCGCCCTTGGATGGCTTCACGCAGATTGCGCACAGCATTCCGATGATGAGCCTCGACAATACTTATTCCGAGGCCGAGCTGCGCGATTTCTTTGCGCGCTTGCAGAAAGGACTGGGCAAAGGGCGCATTAGTTGCGTCATCGAACCCAAAGTGGACGGCGTCGCGCTCGCCGTGCGATACGAAGACGGTGTGCTCAAGTATGCCGCGACGCGCGGCGATGGGCGCATGGGGGATGACATCACGCAGAACGTGAAGACGATTCGCTCGCTGCCGCTGCGATTGCCGAAGCACGTGCCGCAGACCTTTGAGGTGCGCGGCGAGGTCTATATGAATCGCGCGGATTTTGATAAGATGAATGACGAGCGTGAAGAAGCTGGCGAAGCGCGATTCGCCAACCCGCGAAATTCCACGGCTGGTTCTCTCAAGCAACTTGATCCACGTGATGTCGCGAAGCGTCCGCTCAAGATCATCTTTTGGGGCTTGGGCGATCCCGGCGATGCGAAACTCGAATCGCAGAGCGACATCATCGCGTTGCTAAAAGACGCAGGCTTGCCCAAGGCTGATCACGTCTGGCATTGTGATTCTGCCGATGAAATTATCGAGGCCATTCGCGAACTTGATGAGAAGCGGAAGAAGCTCCCCTATGAAACCGACGGCGCGGTCATCAAGGTTGATGCATTTACAGAGCAGCGCGATCTTGGTGCGACGAGCAAAGCCCCGCGTTGGGCTATCGCTTACAAATATCAGGCGGAACAGGGGGAGACGCGTTTGCTCGCGGTGGACATTCAAGTTGGCCGCACCGGAGCACTCACGCCCGTTGCGCGATTGGAGCCGGTATTTCTCAGCGGCAGCACCGTGAGCAATGCCACGCTGCACAACTTTGAGGAGATCGCACGCAAAGACATCCGTGTGGGCGACTATGTGATCATTGAGAAGGCGGGGGAGATTATTCCTGCGGTCGTCAGCGTGAATGTTACTAAGCGCACTGGTGATGAGAAACGGGTTGATGCGCCAACGCACTGTCCTGTGTGCGGCGCGGCTGTGGTGAAGGATGAAAGTCAGGTCGCGATTCGCTGCCCGAATCATGATTGCTCTGAGCAGACGAAGCGACGTCTGGAACACTTCACCGCTCGCGGCGCAATGGATATTCGCGGACTCGGCGAGCAAGTCGTCGGTCAACTGGTGGATGCAAAACTGGTGAACGATCCGGCTGACTTTTATGATTTGAACGAACTCTCGCTTGCTCAACTTGAGCGACAGGGCGCAAAGAGCATCGAGAATCTGCTTAAGGGCATCGCCGAAAGTAAACAACAGCAGCCGTGGCGTCTCGTCTTCGGCCTTGGCATCATTCACGTCGGCGCATCGTCAGCTCGTTCATTGATGGAATATTTCGGCTCCATCGACGCCCTCGCGGAAGCTGGCGTCGATGAATTGCTCAAGGTGCAGGACATTGGCGGCATCGTGGCACAGAGTATTCACGACTGGTTTTGTGATTCAAAAAATCAAAAGCTTCTTGATCGTCTCCGCACCGTCGGAGTGCTATTCTCCAATCCGAAGGTCGAGCAGGCCAGCGACAAACTGGCGAACACAACCTGGGTCATCACCGGAACGCTCAGTCAGTCGCGCGAAGAAGTCGCCGACGTCATCCGCGCGAATGGCGGCAAGGTTTCATCCAGCGTCAGCGCCAAGACGACCTATCTGCTTGCAGGTGAGGAGGCAGGCAGCAAGCTGGACAAGGCAAGAAAACTTGGCGTCAAGGTTTTGAGCGAGGCGGAATTTCTCGCCATGCTGTAAGTTTTTTTATCGATAGATACTTACCACCAAAGTTTATCCATGCGGAACAAACTCCACGGTCCAGCATTTCTCGAGGGGGTTGGGATTGACGCAGTGCCAGAGTTTGACTGAGGGTTGTGGGCAGGCTGGTTCAGTGGTTCCATCGATGATGCGGGCCTCTCCGTTCAGTTCGGCGCCGGGACGCACGACAATGGAACGGGCGGCAACGTTGCCGATGAGCATCGCGCCTGGATTGAGCAGCACTCCGCCCTGGCAGACGAAGTCGCCCGAGACCACGCCGTGCACGATGATATCACGCGCGCGCACTCCATGAAGAAACTGCACTTCACCCTCACGGAGGATTTCGATGCGCCGGGCCACGACGGGTTCGGCCACGATGTCATGGCGATCATAACGCAAGTCGGGAAGCCGGTTCAAAATTCTCGTGTGCGGCAGGGAGGCGGCTGTGCGTTCGAGCGAGCGCAGGCAATAAGGGCAACTGGGAGCGCTGGAGTTGCCCGCCGTGCCCATGGTGAAAAGATATTCCTGATGCTCGACAGGAATTTCATTGAGCCTCGCGGCAAGCGCCGCCGCATCCACGGTTTCAATGCCGCAGATTTTTGCGTGGAGCAGTGCAGAGGGGGCAAAGCCGCCCGGCGCGATAAAAATGCCGCGGTGGTTGTGGAAAAATTTGAGTTCGTGATCCATCCGAGTCACGCACTCCATCCGGGCCATCCATTGATTCCAACTGGCAATCCTGACCAATGTCTTTGGCGACCAAGGAGCCAGCCTCCACACCATCGAAAACTCCGTGCTGCCGTCGGGAAATATTTTTTTCTCGCTGGCTTCAAATCCTGACGCAGAGGCCAGCGCGCGGGCGAGTTCTACGATTCGATTCCAATCCAGCCCGGAGAGCGATGAGGCCGTCCACTGCCGCGCGGGCTGTGCGGGCAGGGGAAGAGGCGTGCTGGATATGTTTTCGAGAACGGGGATCATGCTGCTGATCGTGATGGTGACATTCTACGCAAAAGTTATGGATTGTCCAAGTCTGCCGTCCGTGAGTCTCGTTTTCATTTGCCCCGCGCCCGTTCATGCGGATGTTTCTGCCCACATGTCCGCCAATCATCCAGTTGAGACCCAGTCCCAGATTTTCCGCATCGGCACGCCTGAGCAGCCGTTCCGTTTCGCCAATAGCGCGGAAATGGATGACGTGTCCATCGCCTGCGAGACTTATGGCAAACTGAATGCTGACAAAAGCAACGCCATTCTGTTATTCCATGCGCTTTCCGGCAGCCAGCACGCCGCCGGTGTCTGTCGCAGTGTGCCGCAAGCTGCGGCCAGTTGGACGGAGGACTGCCAGCACGGCTGGTGGGATTTGTTCATCGGGCCTGGCAAGGCTTTGGATACCAACAAATACTTCGTGATCTGCGCGAACTTCCTCGGCGGCTGTTACGGCAGCACCGGTCCCGCCACGATCAATCCCAAAACTGGCAAGCCTTACGGCGCGGAATTTCCTCCGGTGCTGACCTCGGACGTGGTGCGTTCGCAAATGCTCCTGCTCGATCAACTGGGAGTGAAAACGCTGCACGCTGTTATTGGCGCATCCATTGGCGGATTGATGGCATTGAACCTCGCCAC
>JAYVQB010000347.1:0-1590 GCA_043757085.1 Verrucomicrobiota bacterium | reverse complement strand
CCATGAGGAACATGCAGACGACGAGGAAGGTTCCGCTGTAACTGATGAAGGGCAGCGGGATGCCGGTGATGGGCATCATGACGATGTTCATGCCCATGTTCTGAATCGAGTGCGCTGCCATCATGCCCACTACTCCAACGACAAATAATCGCCCAATGTGATCGCGCGCATAAAAAGCGATGAAGATGCATTGTAACAGAAGCAAGGCTGTCGCGGCTATGTGGAGCACCGCGCCTTGAAAGCCAAATTCCTCGACGATCACGGCGAAGATGAAGTCGTTGATGGACTCGGTTTTCGAGAAGAGCGAGCGGTGGACGGAACGGCGTTCCGGCACTTTTTCCGAGAGTGGCCCCTTGCCCTCGAAGCCAGCGGAGCCGACGGCCAGCAAAATATTGTTGGCCATGTATCCCTCCTTGAGCACATCGACCGGCTTGCCTGCAAGCATGTTGTAAAAGACTTCGACGCGTTTCTTCTGATAAGGTTTCAACCCGAAGAAATAGGCCAGCGGCAGCACCGTCAGAACCACCAGTATAAGCGTGATGAGATAACGAAACGGGATGTTGGCCACGAGCAGCATGGCCACCACGACGGGACCGTAAACCGCCGCCGAGCCAAGGTCCGGCTCCTTCAGCACGATCAGCATTGGGACGCCTGCGAGAACTCCGGAGACAGCCAGCCTCAACCAATGATGACGGAAGGCGGGAATGACTCGATGCAGATCGCCGAGCACAATAGCCAGAGCAATGATGACTCCGCAAATGGTGAGTTGTGAAGGCTGGATTTGGAAGGATCCAATTTCGATCCTGTTCAGTGAGCCGTTCATGACCTTGCCGAAAATCTTAACTGCAATCAGGCCGAGAATTCCTAGGACATACATGATCCATGCGCCCCAACGCATCCATTTGTAATCAATCAGCGCCGCACAGAAGAATACCACCAGCCCGATCCCGGTCCATGTGGTCTGGTCTAACCATTTTCTGGCCAGCGAAGCTTCTTCTCGAAATGAAGAGGCGTTGTAGATCGCATAGATACCCCACACAGTCAGACCAAGAATGTTGGCAAACAACAGCCAGTTCAGGCCAAGAAATTTTCTCAGGAGCGGTGTCATCTCACTTAAGATTCAAGAAAAAATATGGGGCGACACTCATCAATCTTTTGTCTTCTGTCTTGCGGTCTTCCGTCTCTCTCACAGCTTCGGCACTGCTGCGAGGAGTTTGCGGGTGTATTCATGTTGCGGGCTGTCGCACACCTGTTCCGCCGTGCCGCTTTCCACGACCCGTCCGCGGTTCATGACAATGATGTCGTCGCTCATGTGCTCCACCACCGCGAGATCGTGCGCAATGAAAAGATAGGTCAACTGAAACTGCTCCTGCAAATCGCGCAGCAGATTCACGATCTGCGCCTGCACACTCACATCCAGCGCGCTTACCGGTTCATCACAAATGAGGAACTTTGGTTGCACGGCCAACGCGCGGGCAATGCCGATGCGCTGCCGCTGCCCACCACTGAACTCATGGGGATAGCGCCACATGCTTTCTTGCGGAAGGCCGACGCGCTTGAGCAATGTGGCCACGGTGTCGCGGCGCTCCG
>JAYVQB010000346.1:0-6114 GCA_043757085.1 Verrucomicrobiota bacterium | reverse complement strand
GGAATTGAGACGTGCTCCCGATGACGAGGGTAATGAGCATCAGGTCTGGTTCCAGACGGAGACGGACACTTACCTGAAAGTAACATGGCCGGATTTCTTCGGGCTGTTGGTGCTCTACCGCCAGGATGAGGAGGAGCGGGCATCTCCCATCGCTTACTTGGAACGCTGGCTCCTGCATAATGAGATGTTTGGCGACAATGTGAAGTTCATGGGGGTGCTGACGGAGGTAGGCAGGCTGCGGCTGGTGATCCAGCAGCAGGCCATCGAAGGAGAACCGGCCTCGCTGGAACAGATCAACGACTTCTTCACTCGCAATAGCTGGCGGCGCTTCATCGTAAATGATGAGGTGGCCTACTTCGACCCGGAGCGGCAGGTGGCGATCTCCGACACGCACCGGGGCAATCTGATCCTGATGGATGACGGCCTGCTGGCCCCGATTGATCTCCGCGTCCAGAGACTCCAAGGAGCGCTGCTGGATTATGTGGTTAAAGTTTGTCACCCATGACACTCGATCCGCGTTGATTGCCTTTTGACTTTCTGATCCACCGCCCATGGAACTGCTTCCCATCTCCGCGCTACAACACTTGCTCTATTGCGAGCGGCAGTGTGCGCTGATCCACATTGAGCAACTGTGGGCGGAGAATCGCTTCACGGCAGAAGGCAATGTGATGCATGAGAAGGCGCATGAAGGGCCGGATTCCACAATGAAATCTGAAATTTCTGATGGCAGAATCCGCGTGGTGCGTGGGCTGGCGGTGAAGTCAGAAGCACTGGGCTTGTCCGGCGAGTGTGATGTGGTGGAGTTTCACGCCGATGGCACGGTGTTGCCCATAGAATACAAGCGCGGAAAACCCAAGACTCACCGGGCCGATGAGGTGCAGCTTTGCGCACAGGCGCTTTGCCTGGAAGAGACGCCGGATTGTAGCAGCCGAGGTAACGAGGCTCAAACTGCGCCTGGCAAGAGCGAGCGCAATGGGTGCGCCATCCCAAATCAGCAGCAGCGAATTCAGATTCCTGAGGGCCGATTGTTTTATGGACAGACGCGCCGCCGCGTGAATGTGGTCTTCGACGCGGAATTGCGCGAGCTTACAATTAACAGCGCCCGGCGGCTGCATGAACTCATTGCCAGCCGGGTGACTCCGCCTGCTGAATATGAGGAGCGCAAGTGTGAGGCGTGCTCTCTAAAAGAACTGTGCCTGCCGCAGGCGATGCGTTTTCAAAAGGGAGCCAGAGCATGGTTCCAACGACAGATGGCGGAGATGCGATCTGAGATTTGAGATTTGAGATTTGAGATGGGTCAATCCGTCGCCTTCAATTTGCTCCCAGCCTGCAATCTTAAATTTCAAATTTGAAATCTCAGATGATTATCTACCTATGACTTACAAACGGTTTGAAGACTTGCCGGTATGGAACGACGCCATACGTCTCGCGGAACTAGCGGAAGATTTTCTTCTGGCAGCCGACAAGCTCATCACGCGGGGAAAGCAGGATCAATTAGACCGGTGCTCGCTCTCCGTATCGAACAACATCGCGGAGGGCTTTGAGCAAGGAACGACGAAGAAGCTACTGGCGTTTCCTTACATCGCTCGCGGTTCATCAGGCGAGGTTCGGAGCATGATGCGGTTTTTTGAGCGGAGGCCGCGGCTGAGTGATTTCAAATCTCAAATTTCAGATATCATATCCTTGGCCGAGTCTTGCAGCAGGCAGATACGCGCGTGGGCGGATTCGTTGCAGAATTCAGAAATCTGAGATTTGAACCGTGAAGAAACATCTCAACACATTATTCATCACGCTCGATGGTGCCTGGCTGGGGAAGGACGGCGAGGCCGTGATCGTGCGTCATGAGCATGAGACGAAGATTCGCGTTCCGTTGCATAACCTAGATGGCATCGTGGCACTGGGCTGGGACATCAGTTGCAGTGCGCCGCTGATGGCAGCGTGTGCGGAGTCGGGCGTAACGCTGTCCTTCTGCACGCCGTATGGGAAATTTCAAGCAGCAGTGCGCGGGTTTACCTCCGGCAATGTGTTGCTGCGACGTGAGCAATACCGCCGCGCCGATGATGAGGCGGCGAGTCTGGCCGTGGCACGGCATTGCATCGCCGCAAAGATTGCGAACCAGCGCACGGTGTTGCTTCGCGCAGTGCGCGATCACGGTGGCGATGAACGGACGAAGGTGTTGGAGGCAACATGTATCGAACTAGCCTACAATGCGCAGGCGACGGCGCGGGCTGAAACATTGGACACGCTGCGAGGGATCGAGGGCGACGCCGCGAACCGCTACTTCCAAGTGTTCCCACATCTGATCACGAACTCGGCTTTCACCTTCAATGGCCGGAACAGGCGACCTCCCACGGATCCGGTGAATGCCTTGATGTCTTTTCTCTATGCGATGTTAGCGCACGATTGCCGCAGTGCGTGCGAGACCGTGGGACTCGATCCGCAGGTGGGCTTCCTGCATCGGGATCGTCCGGGTCGCGCCTCGCTTGCGCTGGACCTGATGGAAGAACTTCGGCCCGTGCTGGCCGACCGGCTGGTGCTTTCTCTGATCAACCGGCAGCAAGTGAAGTTCTCGGATTTCAATGTGAAAGAGACTGGCGCAGTGGAGATGAAGGATGCAACGCGCAAGACGGTGCTCGTGGCGTATCAAGAGCGCAAACAACAGGAATTGGAGCATCCATTTCTGGGGGAGAAGGTGACCTTGGGACTTGTCTGCCACTTGCAGGCCCGGCTGCTGGCGCGTCATCTGCGCGGCGATCTCGACGCATATCCGGCATTTCTTTGGAAGTAGTTCCCGATTCTAATCTCAAATCTCAAATCCATGTATGTCCTGATCACCTACGATGTCGCCACCAGCACGGAAGGCGGCACGCGAAGGCTGCGTCGTGTGGCGAAAACTTGCCTCGACTATGGGCAGCGCGTTCAGAACAGCGTGTTCGAGTGCAAGCTCGATCCGGCCCAAATGGTGGAAATGCGCGCGAGATTGGAGAAGATCATCGACCCCGAGCACGATAGCCTGCGATACTACCACCTGGGAAACAATTGGGAGCGTCGCGTGGATCACGTCGGAGCGAAGCCAACTTACAATGTGGAAGGGCCGCTGATAGTCTGAGCGGCTGCTTGCGCGAATGGGAAGCGATGAGATAAGACAGAGAAGGTTCGCGGAAAACGAACAGCGCTCAGCATCAGTTCTTTGACAGACACAAGACGGATGGATTCGCCATCGGAGTGATGGTTAATGAGTGTGTTCGCGCCAGAGTGAGTTCTTGTGCTGGGTAGAACTTTAGTCAAAGGTAGGGAGTCGCCGCCCGCAAGGGCGGCGCGGATTGAAACGCATCATCAAGTCTTTGATTCCTACGCTCGCGTGGTCGCCGCCCGCAAGGGCGGCGCGGATTGAAACGGGGTTTCCATGTGTTGTCGCCTTCGGACCATTGGTCGCCGCCCGCAAGGGCGGCGCGGATTGAAACAAATTGTTACCATGGTGACAATTTGAAACTCCCCGTCGCCGCCCGCAAGGGCGGCGCGGATTGAAACACAGGGAGTTGAGGGCGGATTGCAGGGCGGCGAGGTCGCCGCCCGCAAGGGCGGCGCGGATTGAAACTTCACCACACTCCAAGGCAGGCCGGAATTGAATTGTCGCCGCCCGCAAGGGCGGCGCGGATTGAAACGTGGCCGGCGCCAGCGAGCACGCAATCGCCGACTGTCGCCGCCCGCAAGGGCGGCGCGGATTGAAACAACTAAGAAGCTCCGTGGTGTAGAGATGGAACGGTCGCCGCCCGCAAGGGCGGCGCGGATTGAAACTGGTTGCGTGCTGGTGAATGCCACTGGTGCTAAAGTCGCCGCCCGCAAGGGCGGCGCGGATTGAAACGGTTGTAACGGAATACATCCAGCGGTCTTGCACCGTCGCCGCCCGCAAGGGCGGCGCGGATTGAAACCTTTCAGGGGCACTTCAAGGTCACTTTGCGGGCGTCGCCGCCCGCAAGGGCGGCGCGGATTGAAACCGCATCAGTAATGTGGTAAAGCATCGCTTCAAGTGTCGCCGCCCGCAAGGGCGGCGCGGATTGAAACACAGTTACCATCGGGCAAACGATGGCAAACACCAGTCGCCGCCCGCAAGGGCGGCGCGGATTGAAACCATACAGCGCGAACGCAGCAGGCGAACGCCTAGAGTCGCCGCCCGCAAGGGCGGCGCGGATTGAAACATTCCATGATGGTATGTTAATGGTCATGGAAATGTCGCCGCCCGCAAGGGCGGCGCGGATTGAAACGGTAACGGGCAATAGCAGTCAACTCATCGTCGGGGTCGCCGCCCGCAAGGGCGGCGCGGATTGAAACCCTTGCCCTTGTTCGGCCTGGGCTTAGATTCCTGGTCGCCGCCCGCAAGGGCGGCGCGGATTGAAACATACGGCTACTGCAGCTAAGCGGAAAGCATCTAGGTCGCCGCCCGCAAGGGCGGCGCGGATTGAAACGCCTTGCGTTGGCAGACTTGGCTTTCGCAGATGGTCGCCGCCCGCAAGGGCGGCGCGGATTGAAACCCGTCGCCTTATTACTTGGATTGTGAGGGCGGTGGTCGCCGCCCGCAAGGGCGGCGCGGATTGAAACGTCAGCAAACAACTGCGCCCCGTCCTGGTCAATTGTCGCCGCCCGCAAGGGCGGCGCGGATTGAAACGACGGCAGTGCGCCTATCACGGTCACGGCAGCAGGTCGCCGCCCGCAAGGGCGGCGCGGATTGAAACGTGGACCATGAACGGGAGTGCAAGGACTGTTGAGTCGCCGCCCGCAAGGGCGGCGCGGATTGAAACGACTACCTCGCCTTCATGCACCGCCACGGCTACGGTCGCCGCCCGCAAGGGCGGCGCGGATTGAAACAGCGCCTCCACCTCCTTGTGGCATCTGTATTTTGTCGCCGCCCGCAAGGGCGGCGCGGATTGAAACAAGCGGCTGGCTCGAAGCCATCGTCCCGTCACAGGTCGCCGCCCGCAAGGGCGGCGCGGATTGAAACCACTGTGTGCAGCCTGTGCGGCAAAATGCCAATGGTCGCCGCCCGCAAGGGCGGCGCGGATTGAAACTTGAATCTCCGCTATCAAAGGGCGCGATATGTCGTCGCCGCCCGCAAGGGCGGCGCGGATTGAAACAGTGACGACCGAAACCCCCTACGGCCCATTTCAAGTCGCCGCCCGCAAGGGCGGCGCGGATTGAAACTCATCGTCTTGATCTCTGCACTCCTTGTATTGTAGTCGCCGCCCGCAAGGGCGGCGCGGATTGAAACCATTCCGACATTGCCCATAAGATCGAAACCGGCGTCGCCGCCCGCAAGGGCGGCGCGGATTGAAACCAATTCCGCCGACCATGCGACACGCCAACGCAAAGTCGCCGCCCGCAAGGGCGGCGCGGATTGAAACGCGCCGATGTCGCGGCGAACGCAAAACAGAAGGGTCGCCGCCCGCAAGGGCGGCGCGGATTGAAACATAGTATTATTTTGATGTAGGGTTGAGTTTTTTAGTCGCCGCCCGCAAGGGCGGCGCGGATTGAAACAGTCGCCTCGTGAGCTACAAAGAGGATATTCATGGTCGCCGCCCGCAAGGGCGGCGCGGATTGAAACCTCACTGAATACCTTATGAACAATGAGTTTTCCGGTCGCCGCCCGCAAGGGCGGCGCGGATTGAAACTGACTTGGAAGCCATCGGCTACACCGCAAGGGCGGTCGCCGCCCGCAAGGGCGGCGCGGATTGAAACATTTGACCAATGGATTCAGGTAAAGAAGTAAGTTGTCGCCGCCCGCAAGGGCGGCGCGGATTGAAACATCCGGCACGACACCCAGGGGCAGATTCGCCGAGCGTCGCCGCCCGCAAGGGCGGCGCGGATTGAAACACACACCGATTGCTTTCTTGGTCGGGACTTCTAGTTGCTACTTGCTGGAGCGGCAACTGAATCTCAGTCCGCCGACAATCACACGGCGGTCATGTTCGCCCCGGATTCTATCAAAGTGCGTGCGATGCCTTGTGCTTTGCTGTCCATGTTGGAAAACAAACTACGAAAGCGTTCATCTACCACCTTATGCGCGAGCTGGCTTTGCAGCACTGCAAGATTGATGATGCGGTCAATCTCCGCCGAATT
>JAYVQB010000345.1:0-1601 GCA_043757085.1 Verrucomicrobiota bacterium | reverse complement strand
ACGCCACCGTGTCCGCGCCGGGGTATTGAATGGCATACCCGACCCTACATTTCATTTCTTCTGCCGCAGAGCGGTCGTCGTCTCTCCTCTGCGGCAGTGGAGGCTCCGGAGAATAATTTGTCCCCGCACTCCAAAGTTGCGCTTCACGTTTCACAGAGTAAGAAACGCGGCTCTGATGGCATCATTTAAACACTTTCATTTCATTGGTATCGGCGGCACGGCGATGGGTTCTGCGGCGGCGGCCTTGCGGGTGGCCGGGCATGTCATTACCGGCTCGGATCAAAAAGTGTATGAGCCGATGTCCTCGATGCTGGAAAAGCGCGGCATCAAGGTGATGGAGGGTTACAAGCCTGAAAACTTGCCCGCAGACGCCGATTGCATCGTGGTGGGCAACGCCATCTCGCGTGGCAATCCCGAGGTCGAGGCGGTGCTTCAACGCCGTCTGCCTTATACTTCGCTCGCGGAGCTGCTGCGCTGCGAAGTGCTGCAAGGTCGGAGAAACTTCGTCGTCACCGGCACGCATGGCAAGACGACCACAACCTCGATTCTCGCATGGCTCCTGGAGCACGCGGGCAAAAACCCGGGCTATCTCATCGGCGGCGTGCCGGCCAATTTCACCGTGGGCGCGCGCTTCAATCCCTCCGAATTTTTCGTGATCGAGGGCGACGAATACGACACTGCGTTCTTCGACAAGCGCTCGAAGTTTATTCACTACCTGCCGGAGTGCGTGATCGTGAACAATCTCGAAATGGATCACGCGGACATCTTCGATTCCATCAAGGACATCCAGCGCGAGTTCACGCGCATGTTGCAACTGGTGCCGCGCACCGGGCGCGTTTTCTTGAATGGCGATGAGGCGACTTGTCGGGCCTTGATCAAAGATTGCCCGGCTCCCGTTTCGACTGTTGGCACTGGCGTAGATTGCGAGATCAAAATCAAAATCACGGATGCGGCTGCGGAGCACACAGGCTTCGAGTTGAATGGAGATAACTTCATCGTGCCCATGGTCGGCGAGTTCAATGTGCGCAATGCCGCGATGGCTGTGTGCGCGGCGCGTCATGCGGGCTTGAGCGATGCGCAGATTCGCGCGGCTCTGCTGGAGTTCGGGGGCGTGCTGCGCCGACAGACGGAACGCGGCACCGTGAACGGGGTTCACATCATTGACGATTTCGGCCATCATCCGACGGCGATCCGCGAGACCTTGCGTGGTCTGCGTCAGCGATACCAGGGCGCGCGATTGTGGGCCTTGTTCGAGCCGCGCTCGAACACCAGTCGGCGTAATCTTTTGCAGAATGAACTCATCGCTGCGCTCAAGGAAGCCGATGGCTCAATCATTGCTTCAGTGAACATGCCGGAAAAAGTTCCTGCGGGTCAGTTGCTGGATGTCGATGCCGTGGCCGCAGAGGTGCGTGCGGCAGGTCGTGAAGCGTTTCATGAAACGGGGGTCGATGCGATCATTGCGCGGTTAAAGCCATTGGTGAAAGCAGGCGATGTGGTGATCATCTTCAGCAACGGCGGCTTTGAAGGCATTCATCAGAAGCTCATGGAGCGGCTTTGAGAATGTAGGTGATGCGTCTCGCTTCACTTACCTGCAAGTAGTA
>JAYVQB010000344.1:0-1603 GCA_043757085.1 Verrucomicrobiota bacterium | reverse complement strand
CGGGGAAGACCTGGCTGTTGATTTTTTTGATCAGTTCCTCGTTGTTCGTCAGGATCATGCCGCCGCGTGGGCCGCGCAGTGATTTGTGCGTGGTGGTGGTGACGAAATCCGCATATTCCATCGGCGACGGATGCACGCCACCGGCGACGAGACCGGCGATGTGCGCCATATCGACAAACAGATAAGCGCCCACGCTCTTCGCGATCTCGCTCATGCGCTTGAAATCAATGATGCGCGGATAGGCGCTGGCACCGGCAGTGATCATCTTGGGCTGCTCGCGTAGTGCGACCTCGGCAAGCTCGTCGTAGTCGATGCGCTCATCGCTTTGGCGCACGCCGTATTGGCAGAACTTGTAGAGACGGCCCGAGAAATTCGCGGGATTGCCGTGCGTCAAATGACCGCCGTGGGCGAGGTTCATGCCCAGCACCTTGTCGCCGGGTTGCAACACGCTGAAATAAACGGCCGCGTTCGATTGCGAGCCGGAGTGCGGCTGCACGTTCACAAACTTCGCGCCGAACAACTGGCAGGCGCGGTCGATGGCCAGCAGCTCGGCCTTGTCCACGACTTCACAGCCGCCATACCAACGTTTTGCCGGATAGCCTTCGGCATATTTATTGGTCAGGCAGGAACCCTGCGCAGCCATGACCGCGCGGCTGGTGAAATTCTCGCTGGCGATAAGTTCGATGTTGTTCTGCTGGCGGGCTTCTTCTTCGAGTATGATTTCCGCAATGGCGGCGTCACTGGTGCGCACGATGTCGGCGGCGATCTCATGCATGGCGTTCATTTTGCCCACGCGACGCGCGTGACGACCGCCCGCAAATGGCGTGGCGATGAAGGCATCCACGATCTTCTGCGCATCGGCCACGGAGTTTTTTGTTCCGCTGAGGCAGAGGACATTCGCGTTGTTGTGTTCGCGAATTTTTGCCGCCTCTGTTGCGTCGGTCACATGCGCCGCCTGGATGCCGACGTGTCGATTGGCCGCGATGCAAATGCCTGCGCCACTGGTGCAGACGAGGATGCCTGCGTCCGCTCCGCCCGTGAGAACTTTTTCTGCAACCGCGTCGGCGTAGTCGGGATAATCGACGGAGTCTTTCGAGTTGGTGCCGAGATCGAGAACTTCAAAGCCCTTCTGCTTGAGATAGGTCACGAGCGCGTTCTTTAATTCGTAGCCGCCGTGATCTGCGCCGAGCGCGATGCGTTTGACGGAGGTGGCGGCAGCAGGATCGGCGGGACTGGCTGGGGAGGGCATAGTGGGAGTGTTGGGATTTTTTTCAAAAGTCTGTTCAATATAGGCGAGCACGCTCGGGAGAAGCTCTTGTAACGTCTCGCGCACTTCGAGATAAGCCGCGCGACCGGCGCCGAAAGGATCGCTGACATCTTGGTCGCGCAATTCATCATCCGCTGTGAACTCGCTGATGAGATACGTCTTGTCTGCCGCCGCCGGATACATCTTCTCAATGGCTTGCAGATGTCCGATCGAGAGCGCAAAAACATGAGTGGCAGCGTCCAGCATTTCCTTGGTGAGCGGACGGCTGCGGTGAAGCGAGGCATCCACGCCCATCTCCGTAAGGATGTCCGCCGTGTGACGGCTGGCGGCGTCGCC
>JAYVQB010000343.1:0-1604 GCA_043757085.1 Verrucomicrobiota bacterium | reverse complement strand
CGCCGCCTTGGTCTTCGGGCTGCATCTCGCTGCTGGCATCGTTGGATTTGGCAATAGATAAATCCATCTCAATGGGTGCCAGATAGACAAACAGTGTGACGCCGTCGATGTCGGGTTCTTTGGCGTTGGTGATGAAGTAGGTGTTGGAGTAGTCAACTTTGATTTTGACTTCCCTGCCCGGCTCCAACAAGGCGGGAACGACACGGAGGGATTGCGCGAGATTGGGTAGGGCCTGGCCTTGCCTGAAGCGTCCGTGTGCTTCTTTTATTTCATCAATGGTCACGGTGCAACCATCGTCGGACAGCAGGGCCAGTCCATACAAAAAACGGCCTTTCAAGTCTGCTCGCAATTCGGGCGGGGCATAGTTTCCTTCATATGTTTTTTCTTCGACTTTGGTGCTCGGCTTTGCGAGCTGGTTGCCATTGGCATCCTTCACCGCAGCGTATTGTTGCGCCAGTGTCTCTACTACATTGTATTGTGCTCCTACAATTCGGAGAATGCCGGAAATATTTTCGACAGGAGTTTGGCCCACGCAGGCGTCGCCAAAGCTGAGCAGGCCCAGCAAAATGGGCCAGACAAGTGTGTAGCGTCCGCTGCGTTTGAGAGAGGTGGCTGCTCGGTTCATCGGGGGAGAGTCTGCACGGTGGCTGCCTTTGGTGGCGTTTGCTGCGTTTGCTGCGTTTTCTTTTTCTGTTCTTTTTGCGCCTGATGCTTTTTCCATTCTGCAATGAGGCCTGCGCGGTTGTTGGCCCAGATGCTGGCGGGTGGCAGGGATTTGATTGTGGCAATAGCCGATGGGTAGTCTTGCTGTGCTACGTGCCAATAGGCGAGCATGTAGGTTCCCATCTCGCGGCCTTCAGGCTGGGGTCCTTCCCGCTGCAACATCACAAGGCAACGCTGTTCTGCTGCGGCATCACCCAGGCGCTGGTAAACTCTGGCACAAAAGAGAATCGTCGATTGCCAAGACCAGACGCTTTGCTCCTCGATCAGCTTGGTGTAAGCGAGGTTGGGCATGACGATTTTTTCCATCAAGTCTCGCGCTGCGGGATGTGCCTGCTTTTCCGTGCTGAGGCTGAGGATGGAAAACACAAGCTGGCCCACTGCGAGGCCGCGGTCATAGTCAGTGGGGCCGTCCGCGAGTTGGCGCAAGTGGTCAGGAATGACAACATCCGGCTGGGGGTATTTCTTCCAGCTTGAATCTTTGATCGGGACGGGGTGTGCGAGATAGGCGTCCAAGACGGCGGAACTCACATCTGGCTGTGGCGCGGGGCTAGGCTTTCTTGAGCAGGATGCTCCCAGCAAGGCTGCCAACAACGTGATAAGCAACAGCGTGCCTGTCGAGAGCGTCTTTGATCTTGGCTCATCGTCCGCCCGGTTCTCCGAGGGCAGCGCAAAAATTAACCCCGATGCCCCGGAATTTATGATACCGAATGTTGTAACAGCTCTATTGAGCCGTAGAGCCATGGAGAAACATATGAGAAAAGTAAAAGCGCACATTGAACAAATGACGTCGAAAAATGCAAGCTGAATCTGGTTGTGTGAAGCTGGTTGAGATAGAAAGATTCTCACATGCCCGCAAGAAAATCGCGCATTCCCTGTTCATC
>JAYVQB010000342.1:0-1610 GCA_043757085.1 Verrucomicrobiota bacterium | reverse complement strand
GGATGTTTTGGGCTTACGGACCGGGCAAAGGCGACATCACCATTCTCGCGATTGAACCGCACCCGGAGGATCAGAAACGCGGAGCTTACCAGCGTCTCAAACTGTCCGCTATACCCTCGAAGCAGGTCAAGAATCAGGGGTGATTAATCAGAATAGGGAAATTAGATGTCGTATTTCTCCCGATAGTGAGCCATGCGCACATCATCGGTGGTCTCGCCTTCATTTAGCCGAGCGACTCCCGCATATTTCCTTGCTCAGGCTCCCGCACTGCCGCGTTTCTGTTGGGAAGGTTGCCGGGCCGCTTTCACAATTTGAATCAAGAACGTGGCACCCTTTTCAGCCACCACACGCAGGCTGTCGCCCTGATGCAGATTAAGGCTTTCAATCTGAGTAACGGGGATTTCTTTGGTAATGGTCATGGCCTGTAAAGTGCGATTGAGAACAGAGTATAACGTGAAGTGTGACATTTTCCAAGTGCGTGTTTTGGTGGATAAATCCCAGTGAGGGCTAGCAGCCCCCAACACTGCAGAGCAGCGAGAATTCACACTTTTGCTGGATAATCGCAAACTCTCCACTAAGCATTGTCCAGTCGGTTAACTCCAAATCAAACAACCCACATCTACTACCACATCATGGGACTCATGGATTATCTCAAAGGCCAGTTCCTCGAAATCATCGAGTGGACGGATGACTCACGCGACACACTTACTTTTCGCTACCCCGATCAGGACAAGGAAATCAAGAACGGCGCCCAGCTCATCGTGCGGGAATCGCAAACGGTGCAGTTCCTATATCTCGGCCAGTTCGGCGATACCTTCAGCCCTGGCAAGCACACGCTGACTACGGACAACATCCCGATTCTTTCCACGCTCAAGGGCTGGAAATACGGCTTCCAGTCGCCCTTCAAGGCGGATGTTTATTTCGTCAATACCCGCGTCTTCACCGGCAACAAATGGGGCACGAGTAATCCCATCATGATGCGCGACGCGGACTTCGGCATTGTGCGCGTGCGGGCTTTCGGCACCTTCGATTTTCATATCACCGATGTGAAACTCTTCCTCAAAGAGGTCGCCGGTTCGGATGATCATTTCCGTCTTGATGAATTCGCGGACACGATGCGCTCGCGTGTCGTCAGTGTCTTCAGTGATGCGGTCGCATCTTCGCACATCCCGGTTCTTGATCTCGCCACGCGCTACACGGAGTTGGGCGATGCCTTGATGCCCGTTATTAATCCGATTCTCTCCAGTAAATACGGCATTGAGTTCACCAGCTTCATTCTGGAAAATGCCAGCGTGCCGCCAGAAGTCGAGGCCGCCATCGACAAGCGCAGCAGCATGAGCGCGGTCGGCAATCTCAACGACTACGTGAAATTCCAAATGGCCCAAGGCATGGGGCAGGGCGGTGGCGCGGGCGGCGCACCCGCTGAAATGGCGATGGGCTTTGCGATGGCGCAGCAGATGATGAAGACCACTGATCTCACTCCAGGCGGACAAACGACTCCGGTCGCTGGCGCGCCAGCCGCTGCGCCCAATGGCGACATCTTGACGCCTGCGCAAGTCGCGCAAACCCTGGGAGTGACCGAGCAGGATGTGATCGCCAGCATTGATGCG
>JAYVQB010000341.1:0-6162 GCA_043757085.1 Verrucomicrobiota bacterium | reverse complement strand
GCTCAATGCACAGACATTCGGGTCAACCAAATCACGCCCAAGCTCTTCGCATTGGCCTCCGATCCGGCGACGATGGCGCGGCTGTCGGTGGAGCAAATTGAGAACATCGTCCGTCCTTGCGGTCTCGGCCCTCAGAAGGCGAAGGCCATCAAGGAATTGTCCCGCCTGCTCATCGAGCGCCACGGGGGTGCGGTGCCAGATACTCTTGAGGAACTGGAAGCCCTCCCGGGAGTCGGCCACAAAACCGCGCAAGTCGTCATGGCCCAGTCATTCGGCGTGCCGTCATTTCCCGTGGACACTCACATTCATCGGCTCGCGCATCGGTGGAGGTTGTCCAATGGGAGATCGGTGGTGCAGACCGAACGCGACTTAAAAAAACTCTTTCCGCGCGAGACATGGAACAAGCTCCATCTCCAGATCATTTTCTATGGCCGGGAGTATTGCACTGCGCGTGGCTGTGATGGAACAGTGTGTCCGATTTGTCGCGCGATGTTGCGCGCGCGAGTCAACTCTGTTAAGGCAACCAAGCGTAACAAAACCATTCCCAAGCTCTAGACTTCTATGAATCCTGAACGCTTCACCGTCAAAATGCAGGAAGCCCTTGCATCCGCCCAATCCATTGCCACGCAATATGGTCATGCAGAGCTGAAGCCCTCTCATGCGGTGTTGGCCCTTATTGATCAGGAAGGTGGACTTGCGAAGCCACTCCTCGAAAAAATTGGTGTCAATACAGCCGCACTCAAAACTGCGGTCGAAGGCCACTTGGCCCGCCAGCCCAAAGTCTCCGGCGGAGGCCAGCCGAATCTCTCTAGCGATTTGCGCGAAACATTGGCTAATGCGGAAAAGGAACAGCAAAAACTCAAGGACGGCTATCTCAGCGTCGAACATTTCATTCTCGCACTGCTCAAGACGCGGACGGACATTGATGACGTATTGAAGAAAGCGGGTCTGAAATATGACGCTGTTCTGCAAGCTCTCGCCAGTGTCCGCGGTGCCCAGCGCGTGACCGATCAAGACCCCGAGGGCAAATATCAGACACTGGAAAAATACGGCACCGATCTCACTGCGCGAGCGAGGCAGGGGAAGATCGACCCCGTCATCGGACGCGACGAAGAAATCCGCCGCGTCATGCAGGTGCTCAGTCGGCGCACGAAGAATAACCCAGTGCTCATCGGTGAACCGGGCGTCGGTAAAACCGCCATCGCGGAAGGACTCGCGCGGCGCATTGTCGCGGGCGACGTCCCAGACTCCTTGAAGAACAAGCGCATCATCAGCATGGACCTCGGCGGCATGATGGCTGGCGCGAAATTCCGTGGCGACTTCGAAGAGCGATTGAAGGCTTTTCTCAAAGAAGTCACCGGAAGCGATGGCGAGATCATTTTGTTCATCGACGAACTCCACACCATCGTCGGCGCAGGCAAGGCCGAGGGCGCGATGGATGCGGGCAATCTTCTCAAGCCACAGCTCGCGCGCGGAGAACTCCGCTGCGTCGGCGCGACCACACTTGATGAGTATCGCAAGCACATTGAAAAAGATCCCGCGCTGGAGCGTCGCTTCCAGCCCGTCATGGTTGGCGAGCCGAGCGTTGAGGATACCATCGCGATCTTGCGTGGACTCAAGGAGCGTTACGAAGTCCATCACGGCGTCCGCATTCAGGACGGTGCAATCATTGCCGCCGCCACATTGAGCCATCGTTATATCGCCGACCGCTTCCTGCCTGACAAGGCCATTGACCTCGTGGATGAAGCTGCGAGCCGCATCAAAATCGAACTCGATTCCATGCCCACGGAAATCGACGTCATCGAGCGCGCGATCATGCAGATGGAGATGGAGCGTCAGGTCTTGAAGAAAGAAAAAGACGCCGCCAGCAAGACTCGACTCGAAGGTATCGAAAAAGAAATTTCCACACTCAAGGAAAAGAGCGACACTCTGAAGCTGCAATGGCAAAAGGAAAAAGAAGGCGTGCAAGCTGGCCGCAAGGTGAAAGAGGAAATCGAAAAGCTCCGCACCGAGCTAGAGCAAGCGCAGCGCAAAGGCGACTTCGCCTGCGCCGGAGAGATTCAATATGGGCTGATACCCAAGCTCGAACAGGAACTTGAGACTGCATCAGAAAACGGAAAGCGGAAAACGGGAAACGCGCAATTGTTAAGAGAAGAAGTCACCGAGGAAGACATTGCCCGCGTCGTCGCCGCATGGACGGGCATCCCCGTCTCGCGCTTGCAGGAAGGCGAACGCAGCAAGCTCACGCACATGGAAGATCGTCTTGGCCAGCGCGTGATCGGTCAGAAGAAAGCGATCAAAGCCGTGAGCAATGCCGTGCGTCGAGCACGCGCCGGATTGCAAGACGAGAACCGGCCCATCGGCAGCTTTCTGTTCCTTGGCCCGACTGGCGTCGGCAAGACTGAACTCAGTAAAGCCCTTGCCGAATTTCTTTTCGATGACGAGAACGCCATGCAGCGCATCGACATGTCGGAATACATGGAGAAGCACAGCGTCGCGCGCTTGATCGGCGCACCTCCTGGCTATGTCGGTTATGAAGAAGGAGGCCAGCTCACCGAAGCCGTGCGCCGTAAGCCCTACAGCGTCGTTCTCTTCGATGAAGTCGAAAAAGCTCATCCCGATGTCTTCAACGCACTTCTGCAAGTGCTTGACGATGGGCGTATCACCGACGGTCAGGGCCGCACCGTGGACTTCCGCAACACGGTCATCATCATGACCAGCAACCTCGGCAGTAGCGTAGGCGTTCCGCCTGCGTCGAGTCGCGAAGGCATTCTGCCTTCGACCGCGAGTCTCTACGATATTGAGAATCCTGAACAGCGCGAAGCCGCGATTCAGAATGCGCTTAAACAGTTCTTCCGCCCCGAATTCCTCAACCGCATTGATGAAGTCATCATCTTTGACAGGCTCGAAGTGCGCGATCTCGACCAGATCGTGAAGATACAAGTGCAGCGCGTCGTTGACCGTCTGAAGAAACAAAACATCACGCTCAGGCTTACTGATGACGCCGTGCGCAAAATCGCCGACGAAGGCTATGATCCTGTCTTCGGCGCCCGCCCGCTCAAGCGCGCCATCCAGCACCTCGTGCTTGATCCGCTTTCGCTCGACATGCTCGACGGCAAGTTCCAAGAAGGCGACATTGTCGATGGTGTGATGGAGCAGGGGAAAGTTGTGTTTAAGAAAGCCTGACTCGACTCAGCGTGATTTTGCCATTATTCTCTCATCGTGAACACCGATCTTCAGGAAACCATTCGCCGCAAGGTTGGTGGTTCTCTATCCAATCTGCCGCCTCTGCAGCGCTTGGAAATGCTCCGGCAAAATGCGCTCATGCTCCGTGGCGGAAAATGGCGACCACCCCCAGACGATGGAACCCTCGTTCGAAAAGTTGTTGGTGCGTCTCGCTGATGCGGACGTGAAGTTCGTGCTGGTCGGCGGTGTCGCCGTTACACTGCATGGCTACGTTCGACTGACGGAAGACGTGGATATTCTCGTTGCCATGGATTCCGGCAATATTGACCGGCTGCTGTGCATGCTCTCCACCTTTGGCGAAGGTTTCGCCAAGGAACTGAGCCTTGTTGATTTCACAGCTGACGCCGGCGCGATTCGTATCGTGGAAGAAACCGAGCAGTGTCAGATGGACTTGTTTACTCAGATGTCGGGTTTATTTTTTGCTGATCTCGCCAAAGATGCGGAGCGCTTCAAAATTGCTGGGCGCGAGATCCTCTATGCTTCCAAAGCAGCGCTGATTCGATTGAAGGAATCGTCCGTGCGAGAGAAGGATCGCCTTGATGCGATGGCGTTGCGTCAACTGGCCAATAATCCGCGCGCTTTCGATTGACCGCGCCGATTGCCCTCCTACTTTCCCGTCACTCAATCCCCAAACATTATTATGCCTATCTCCATTGGAACCACCGCCCCTGATTTCACCCTCAAGTCCAAAGCCACTGACGGCCTCAAGGACGTGAAGCTCAGCGATAACTTCGGCAAAAAGAACACCGTGCTTCTGTTCTTCCCGCTCGCCTTCACCGGCGTCTGCACTCAAGAGATGTGCGACATTTCTGCCGGTCTCGGACAATATGCCGCGCTCAATGCCGACGTCATCGGCGTCAGCGTTGACAGCCCTTTCGCGCAAGAAGCTTGGGCCAAGCAGGACAAGATCAGCATCACCTTGGTTAGCGACTTGAACAAGACCACGACCGATGCCTATGGCGTGCGATTCCCGATGCTCGCCGGAGTTGGCGACACTTCCGCGCGTGCGGCATTCGTCATTGATAAGAATGGCATCGTGCAATACGCCGAGCAAACCGCGACGCCCAAAGACCTGCCGAACTTTGACGCCGTCAAAGCCGCGCTGGCTGGGCTGTCCTGAGTTCTGTTTGCGGAAATAACTTGGCACATCGCCAAGAACGATTAGCCTTGCGTCGCGGATAACCATTCGCAGTCATGCAAGACAAGCACATACGATCACTGGCGAAGATTGCTCTCATGGGAGCAGTCCTCGCAGGTTATCTACTGGCGCTGGTGCTTGAGGCATCGCCTGAATTGCACCGGCAATTGCACCATGATTCCGGTGACGCACAGCATGAATGCTTGGTTACTTGCCTGGATCACTCCGGTTGCGAGGCGACTGTGATCGCAGATTGTGCGCTAACTGCGTTTGCTGAATTTTCTGATGAACTGATCAAGCCCGAGGCGGCTGTGGCCAGTTCATTTTTCCTTACGTGTTCCATTCTGGAGCATGGGCCTCCGATTCTTTCCTTGAGTTAATCAGGCGGCGTTTTTACGCCGGCCCCGAGTGCGCGCCGCGTCTGGCGCGTTCATTTGTCCAACTCTAACCAAGGAAATCCATGTTCAATTATCATAGACTTATCATGCCCGCGCTGGTCGTGGGACTCATTCATGCAGGTATCGCCCGCGCAGAAGAATCATCCGGCGCACTCGATGCGCTCAAGACCCAGATGCAAGAAATGCAGGCCAACATCCAGAAGATGCAGGAGCAGCATCAACAGGAAATTGCCACGTTAAAATCCCAAGTCGATTCCCAGCAGAAACTTATCGACGACCTGCAAAAGAAAACAGTTCCCGGCGTGCTTCCGCTGCCGGAAAAATCACCGGAGGTGGCTGCGGGGAATTCGCTGTTCCCGACCTCCGATCCCGCAGTAGTGGCAACTCCGACAACGGATGCCGCCATCACTGCGACGCCCACATCGGGGCTTGCCGCACCCATCACTTTGGCGGGCGGTGGTAAATCGTTCCTCAACATTTCGTTCGACGCGATGTTTGCCGGAGCAGCTTCCTCATCGGGATCGCTCAATCAACTTGAGGTCGGTGATCACGATCCTCAGCAGCGCGGCTTCAATGCGCGCAACTTGGAGATCGCACTCGATGGCGCGGTGGACCCGTATTTCGAAGGTTTCGCGAATATTGTTTTCAAGCTGGACAACCACAATGAAACCGGCGTCGAAGTCGAGGAAGCTTTTATGCAAACAACGACGCTGCCATGGGGCTTGCAAGTGAAGGGCGGTCAGTTCTTCGTGCCTTTCGGGCGCATCAATCCGATGCATCCCCATACGTGGGATTTTGCGGATGCGCCATTGGTGCATGGTCGTCTACTGGGTCCCGATGGACTGCGCGGCGTCGGTGTCCAAGTCGCATGGGTTCCGCCACTGCCGTGGTATTCGCAGTTGCTTCTTGCGGTGCAGAACGGCGAGGGCGGCACGGGTTACTCTTTTCGCAATCCCGGTGAAAACGGGACGTTCTATGGCCGCGAGACGCTGGATCGTTCCATCGCCAGCGCGAACGACATGCTCTTCGTGCCGCGCTGGGAAAATTCCTTTGATCTCACGCCGTCGCAAACCATTCTGCTCGGAGTCTCCGCCGCATTTGGGGCCAACGACACTGGGCCCAGTTCCCGCACGCAAATTTACGGCGCGGACATGTTCTACAAATGGAAGCCAGTCAATGCCGCGGGCGGTTGGCCTTTCGTGAAATGGCAGAGCGAGATCATGATGCGCCGCTTTGATGCGGGACGCGGTTTGAACAATTCATTTCCGGTCGCGGAAACCTTCAACGACTGGGGCGCCTATTCGCAAGTCGTCTGGGGCTTCAAGGAGCGATGGACTGCGGGACTGCGCGGCGACTTTCTGCGAATGAATGATTCTGCGT
>JAYVQB010000340.1:0-6178 GCA_043757085.1 Verrucomicrobiota bacterium | reverse complement strand
ATAGATGTCATCAGTTATGACGAAATGCTGGAAATGGCCAGCAGCGGCAGCAAAGTGATGCAAAGCCGCAGTGTCGAATTTGCCAAAAAATTCGGTGTTCGCTTTGAAGTCCGCAACAGCATGAACCACAACCCAGGCACGCTCGTGAAAGAAGAAGAACCCGGCATGGAATCAGTCGTCGTCCGCGGCGTCAGCATCGAACGCAACCAGGCCAAAGTCACCATTGATGACGTGCCCGATCATCCCGGCGTGGCCGCAAAAATCTTCGGCGCCATCAATCGCGCGAACATCGTCATCGACATGATCGTGCAGAACGTCAGTTGGGACGGCGAGACCGACATCAGCTTCACCTGCAACACCGCCGACCTGCCCAAGGCCGAGAGCGAGCTAAAGAAAATCACCGCTGAACTCGGCGACAAAGTAAAACTGCGCACCCAGAGTGGCGTCGCCAAGCTCAGCATCGTCGGCATCGGCATGAGAAGCCATAGTGGCGTCGCCGCCAAAATGTTCGGTGCCCTTTCCGAAGCCGGCATTAACATCCAGATGATCTCTACCAGCGAAATCAAAACCGCCGTCACCGTCAACGAAAGCGAGATCGAAAACGCCGCCCGCGTCGTGCATACGGCGTTTGGATTGGATGCTTAACCTCTGGTAGTCTGGCCTTCAGTCCGTCAATTCCTCCTCCAGCGCACGCTCCACTGAAACTTTTTTTGGGGAATACGCATTTTTCTAAACTGCATCCTTAATTATATACAGAAAACGCCGAGACCGTTTCAAAGTCTCGGCGTTTATTATTCTTATTCACGCGACGTTATTTCGCCTTTTGCCAAACTGCCCACGAGCGAGTGTCAGGATTGAAGAAGGTCGTGTAACGAAGTGCCGGATCGTTTACATTCGTGATCTGCCAGATGGTAGTTGGCTGATACCATCCCCACATGACATTCATCCAACGGCCTTGATAGTTTGGGTCGAAGTTGGCATAGAAGTTAACTGTTCCACTTACGGGCCAGAAATGACCGTCCGTAGCTGCGCGTTCTTTGATATCATTAAACGCCATCTGATTTAGTGTGTTGACCGGAACAGTTGATGTCACATGACGGGGCATAATGAATCCTGCGAACTTGAAGGTCGGTGAGCTTAAATTATCGCTAAACTTTAAATCGCGGTATGTGTATTTCCCGGCCGCGTCGGTCCACCCAGATGCTGCGCCAGGCACCTGTTTGCCCCAATTCATTTCTTTCACTGTAATGTGGTCACTATATACAGAATAAACGCTGGCAACATGTCCCATAATTCCGTTCGTCCATACGATGAGCGCGTGCTCTTCTGCTGCACCAAGATCGGTGCGTATGACCCATTTTTTTGCTTTAGCGTTGACGATCCAAGACCCAGCGTCTCCGCTCCAGTCGCAGCCCGGAGCCGGTGCGTATTTGTCGAATTCAGCTGCCGCACCGTATGTGCACCATCCCCACGGAAACGGGTTATTGGCGTTTGCGCTGCCCGTGAACAGGATTGCAATGACCACCGCAAGCTTGAGGCCACCGTGAAAGCGGCTAACAGCACTCGAGACAAGACTCACAATATGTTTCGTATTAGCGATTGATGTTTTCATATTATTCTTTTTGCTTAACCGGTTGTTGTTGTTGAACCATATCGGGCCGACCGGATAACGACTACGACGTGGAGTTTTGCTGATCCGTTTAGATTCATGGGCCACGCGGACATGCCTATGGGTCGCACACATCGTAGCCCACGCGGAGCCGGTCCTTTTTCTGCTTGATGCCGCGTAGCGCGATGCTGCCGAGTTCTTTCAAGTGCCAGCAGTGCGTGCCTCCGCAGCGGAGCGCGGGATAGTCGGCAATCTGCACGTGGCGGACACCATCATGGGAAAGGGTGCGCTTGACAGAGAAATCCGTAGCAATGGCATTGTTGATGGCTGCTGCGACGGTCTGCTCGAAGTTGTCCGGCAGCGTGCCCTCAAACACGAATTCAACCCGTCCTTCGCCCGGCCAGTGATGACCGCCGACCGCCTTCGCGCCGGGAAGGATTTCCTCCACGAGCGCGGCGACGAGATGCCCGCCCGTGTGCAGCTTACTGTTAAGCCGGCGGCGTGGGACATCAATGCAGATGTCCACCTCGGCTCCCTCCGCCAGACCATGAAGACTGGCGACTGTGTGGACAAGAATGTCTGGTGTGTCCTTCGGAGCTTCAACGTGCGTGACATTTACGCCGCCCAGGGTGCCGATATCGGCAGGCTGGCCGCTGCCCTGTGGCACGAAGACCGTCCGGTCGAGGATGACAAGGCCACCGGTGCCATTGGCGGTGAGCTCGAGCACTGTGGCCTTGGCTGTGAAGGCATCGGAGAAATAGTAATCGCGTGAAGTCGGTTTCATAAGTTTAGGAAAAAAGTTCGAGGGGTTCATTGATGGAGAAGAAGCCCGCGAAGGCGCTCACTGTGACGCGCGCGCCATCGCCGAGCACCGGACGGACGCGGTGGATTTTGGCGGCATTGAAGATGATGAAATCACCGGGAGAGGGACGAATGACAAGGTCCGGTGGCAGCAGCAGGTCGCCGCGCACAGCGTAAGTCGGCCCAAACTCGTAGCGTGCTTCGTCGTAAAGTTCGTCCGGCGGCAGCAGGTTCCACAGTTCCAGTTCACCGCCAGCGGCCATACTGAGGTAGGTGTTGATGGCGAGTTGGAAGTTCATCCGCGCGGTCTTCGGGTGGTCAAAGTCCACACGGGCACGATCATTGTGATGAAGTGCCTCGCCGCCCTCGCGAAAGCACCGGTGCAAGCCGACGTGGCACTTTTTTTCGCTCAACGTCAGCACCTTCGTGCCGGGCTTCCACACCGAATCGAGTTCCGCTTGCATCAAATCAATCGGGCAAGCGAGTGGGGCGAGAAGCTCACGCACCGCACGACGCGCCAGCAGAGCGTGCGCAAAATATTCAGGGCAAGCGCGAGCACCGTTGCATTCAAACAGGCTTTTACGATCGATCTGGATCCCCTTTGCGCCTTGCGTCCCATATCCGCTCCACTTAGTGGCTGCGAGAAGCTTACTGGCGATTTCGTGTGAGTGGTTCTGCTGGATGAACCCATTCACGAGCACGGCGAGCGTATTTCCGTGGATGAGTTCGAGCAGCGGTTCTTCGCCGAGTTCGGCGACGGTGAGGAGCGGTGTCGCCACAGGGCGAGCATCGGCATGAAGAGCGGCGAAGCGGGCACGAAGGCCACTTTCACAGACAAGATTAGGTTTCATGGCAGGCCAATCGTCCGCGATTCCGCGCCCGCTTGCCAGCAATCAACCGCCACAAATCAGCTTCACCCACGCCTCATATCGTTCTTCAACTCCACTTCATTCGCGCGTCATTGGCCACCGCCGCATTCCCGATCACTGAGTCATCGTTGTCCGATCCAAGCGTGGCCTTACACTTTCAAGAAGGGCGCGTCCGCCGCTGTCACAATCGTGGCAAGAAGAACACGAAGCAACATCGGCGTATGGCTCGCCAAATTCGTTCACGTAGAGAGCACACGTTGCCGCAAAATTCGCGTGAAGTTCAGCCTCATCATCCGCACCGCACGTTCCGGCATAGGGCCAGTGGTGTAGAAAAAAGCCGAGCGCATAGTCGCAGTCCCGGGCATACGCATGGGTATCCAAAATGTGACAGTGCCACATTTCATCGACGTCATGCGTCGGCACGATACGCTGGTCGGGATGCATCAGACAAAGCTGCAGAAACCGTTTGTAGGTCTTTTCCGTTGCATCCGCTTTGGCAGCATTCCACTTTAAAGCGTCTTCACGCACGAGCTTGAATTTGATAGGTTCAAGATCGAGCTCGGCGATACGAGCAAAAGACTCGTCAAGCGAAGTTTTATGCGGCGTCATAGCATTGTATTTTTTAAGTTAATACGTTTGCGCAAGACATGGAGCCGCTGCTTTAATTTGCAAGCTGCATCATGTCCAAAAAAAGGCCAACCAAAAAAGCAATTGACCAAGCGCTGGCGGAAACCGGCGCCGCTTTAGATTCGTCGTCCGAATCCCACAGCAAGTGCTGCCATCAGCTCTGTGAACCTCTTCTCGCGGCCTTGAAGAAAATGGGGATAAAGCTCATTGGTGACGGTGCCCCGGGGCATAGAAAGTATAAAAAAGCCTATCAAGTTCTCCATCGCGACTTGGGGGAGATTGCATACGCGAAGCAAAGTGCCCCACTAGATGAAGAAAAGGTGAAGACACTACAGCCGTATTTCGACGCTCTCAATACATGCAGGGAGAAAGGACAGTTTCCTCAAGCTGAATACGAAAATCTCCTACGCTTGCGTGACGGGCTGCTGCCATCAGAGAGTGATGCTGTTAGCTCCTACCTCTCCCACGTCGAAACGCGGATCCGTGGAGTGGCACGCGATGCTGTTCGTCTTCGCTATGCATTGGAAGCAAAAGCCCGCTGCCTCGAATTTGAGGCGCGGTGGCTGGAGGCAGTTCCAGTCTTGCAAGAAATTATCACAATTGAGGAAGACCGGCTTTTCGACCCGGTGGAAGGCGCACGAACGCGCTCCAGAACAGCGCAGGCTTACAACCGAGACTGGAAGAAGGAATCTTTTGCGAACGCAAAGACATTGCTCATCGAGGGACGGGGAAAAATCGAACACATCAAGACAGTTCTACGGACGAAGCTAGAACTGATGCTGACACTTGCGCATGCGCACATCGGCTTGGATGAGCACCTGCAATGTTTAGACATATTGGCGGAATGCGAGCCTTTATTGAAAAAATTGCGCGAACAAAAGACTGGTGATTCATACGTTGCTCTCGGTGCGGATTATGATGTCCGTATGGGGGTGGCGATGAAACGCAGAGGGACTGATATCCCTGGGGCACATAAGCACCTCGTTGCTGGTGCACTAGCTCGCGCGAAAATCCAAAATTTGATCGGAACCGCTCATGCAGTCCGGCATTTGGGTGGCTTGTATGCCGAAGGTGGCCCCGGCTGGGTGAATCGGCGTGACGCCCTGAAACGCAGTCTGTGGTTTTATATAGCAGCTTTGGAAATTTTCAAACTCCATGACAGGGAAGACGCGCAAGTAGCGCGCGCGCATTTAAACTGTGGCAACGTCCTGAAATATCTTTGGCAAGAAAGCCCCGCTACAATTCCCACCCAAGAAAAAAATGAACTCACAAGCTTTCAAAACGGAATCGGTTCGTCACTTCGGGATGATGAAAATGGCGAAATAAGATCGCTGTTTGTAGAGATTGGGAAGATAGCTGGCGTTCCAAGCACTGGCGTTTTTGCATACTCTCAGTCTTTTGCGTCAGGCGCACTTGCTCATTATCGGCGTTCCTTGGAATTAAAAGAAAAAATTGGCATCGATGATGAATATGTCCCAAAGACCAAGGGATTCATTGAGCAGATCGAGTCCGGCAAGCGCCCCCAAATGACTGCAAAGTCTGCCAAACCTCAAAAATGAAAATGACCGCAGGCATCAATTCACAGCGCGGAAACTACCTCCTTCGCCACCGCGTCCCCAACGCGACGCTCCACTGAAACTTGCGGGCGTGTTCGCGGATCAGGAAGGGAATATCCTTCTCGAGCTCAAGTGTGAAATGCGCGCCGAGTTCACGTTGGAGCCAGTCAAACGTGGAGCCTGTGGGCCAGTTCTCAGACAGTGTGTATTCTTCAAGCCAGGTGCAGGGCGTGGTCAGCAAGAGCTGGCCACCGGGTTTCACCAGCGAGGAAAATCGCGCGATAAGTTTCTGTGGCTCGGTCAGGCGACAAAGCAGATTCGCGGCATGAACGACATCGAATGCGCCCAAGTCTTCGCGCAAGTTCATGGCATCGCCTTGCTCGAAACGGATGCGTTGGGAATCTCCCTGCATTGGACGTTGCGCGACTAGCTTCGATTGCGCGGCGGCTTCATTGAGTCGAGGATATTCCAATGAACCATCGCGCCGGATAATTTCAGCGGCATCGACAAAACTTTGTGAGTAATCAATGCCAATGACCTCATCGCAACTTCCCGCGAGTTCATAACAGGAACGCCCGACGGCGCATCCAAGATCAAGTGCGCGAACCGATTCCGCATTCCGCATTCCGCGTTCCGCATTTAAGAGTTCGCTGACGCTGCGTTTCGCAAATCCCAGCGCGTCCTTCGGCCCAAAATCCCACGGCAACACGTCTTCG
>JAYVQB010000339.1:0-1616 GCA_043757085.1 Verrucomicrobiota bacterium | reverse complement strand
CGTGGCTGGCGGAACTTTCCGGCAGCATTCCGCTCGTGGGTGTCTTTGTGAATCCCGATCTATCCGAACTGGATGCGCTGGCGGAGGCCGGATCACTTTCCATGTATCAGCTTCACGGAGATGAGTCGCCGGACTTTTGTGCGCAGCTTCTCGAACGTGGACTAAAGATCATCAAGGCCATTCAAGTGCGCGATGCAGACTCGCTGAAACGCATCGCGGAGTATCCGGTGACGGACATTCTCCTTGATGCCTATCACCCGAAACATCGCGGCGGCGTCGGCGGAACTTTCCCTTGGAGTCTCGCACTTGAGTTCAAACAATTGTATCCCGAGCGCCGGCTCTGGCTCGCAGGAGGACTCGCGCCGGACAACATTTCCGAAGCGGTGAATGGCGTGCAGCCTTATGCCGTGGATGTCGCCAGCGGCGTCGAGGACGCGACGCCGGGCGTGAAGAATCTGGTGAAGGTCGCGCAGTTCATTCAGGGCGCGCGCATTCCTCTCTGAGTATTTTATTAAACCCCTTTGAAAACTTCGAGCATCACGCCCCCTTATATAAACAACTCCATGAAACTCCCGCTCACATTCCTCGCCCTCGGCTTGTTCTCATCTCTCATTCACGCGGCTGACAATGAACCGCCGTCAGGTTTCTCCGCACTGTGGAATGGCAAAGACTTAAACGGCTTCTTCGGCTGGGGCACCCGCGATCCGCGCGAACTGCTCGCGATGAAACCCGAGGAACTCTTGGAATACAAAATTCAATCCATTGAGGGCGGCACATTAGCAAACAAGAAGGGCGAGGAGCATCTCAAGGCACATTGGAAGGTCGAGAACGGCGAACTCGTCAACGATGGCAAAGGACTCTTCCTCTCGACCGCAAAGGACTACGGCAACATCGAACTGCTGGTGGATTACAAAATGCAACCGCTTGGCGACAGCGGCATCTATTTGCGCGGTGTGCCGCAGGTGCAGATTTGGGATTACACGGAGAAGAGCAAGTTCCCGCTCGGCGCAGACCAAGGCTCCGGCGGCTTGTGGAACAATGAGAAAGGTTCGCCCGGCAAAGACCCGCTCGTGCTGGCGGACGAACCGTTCGGCGAATGGAATCATCTCCGCATTCTCATGATCGGCAGTCGCGTTAGCGTTTGGCTCAATGGCAAGATGGTCGTCGATCACGCCATTCTGGAAAACTACTTCGACAAAAAGCAGCCCCAAGAACAGCGCCGCCCCATCCTTCCGCGCGGCCCCATCCAGTTCCAAACTCACGGCAGTGAAATCCGGTGGAAGAATATTTATATTCGCGAAATCGGCAGCGAGGAAGCCTGCAAAATCCTCGCCAGCCACGGCGCGGAAGGTTATCAATCTATTTTTAATGGCAAAGACTTCGAAGGCTGGGCTGGGCCTACTGATGTCATGAAAGTCGAGGGCGGCGTTATCGTCTGGCAGCGTGATAAAGACGGCACGCCTTACTGGAATACTGAACTGAGCGACTTCCAAGCTCGCGTGGAATTCAAGCTCCCGCGCGGCGGCAACAACGGACTGGCCATCCGCTATCCCGGCAAAGGCAATACCGCTTACGATGGCATGACCGAACTTCAAGTGCTCGACGACAACTACGAA
>JAYVQB010000338.1:0-6197 GCA_043757085.1 Verrucomicrobiota bacterium | reverse complement strand
GTGCCTGAGGGAATTGTTTTTTTCGGAGGAGAGGGGATCGGTTTCTGGCTGCTGCCCGCAAAAGAACTCGAAGCCCGGCTTCAAGAAAGTCGGAAGTAATCGAATGGTCGGCGAATTTTGTGTCGAAAGGCAAGTTAAAATGGCAAAGTTTTCGTTATCGACCACGAAACCAGCGTTGGCGTAGACATTGCTGAGACTGCGGCAGGCAAGTCCGCCCTGCAAAATGCAGCCCTCATTTTGATTGAGCGCGTGCTGCCTCAGTTCCTCAACTCATGATCTTGCGCCACCTCGTCTTGCAGACTGAACGCGAAGCAAGTTGACGTCGAGGCACAAACGAGCACATTTGAGCATGGCTGAATCAACAACACTTTTTCGTGCGCGAGTTCCCGCCAGTCGTCTGCGCCGTGCCGAGAAAATACTCAACAAGCTTGGCATGAAACCGGGCGATGCATTCAACATGATGCTCGCCCAGATCGAACTTCGCGAGGGGTTGCCCTTTGAGGTTGGCAGGCATGGCAAGCCACTGCTCTCCGCTGAGGAGCAGGCTGACGCATGGAGGGAGGCGTTCGGTGCCTACTGAGCCGCAAGCTGGCGAAGTCTGGTTTGCGGAACTCGGCATGGTGGAGAAGAGCCGTCCGGTCTTGGTTCTCGCCTTCCCCCAAGCGCGTGATGCTCGCGCACTGGTCGTTGTCGCACCGCTGACATCGCAGATTCGCGGGCAGCGCGGCGAGGTGTTGCTCGGGAAACCAAGATGGCTACCGAAGATATCAGCAGTGAATGTTCAAGGAGTGGCGAGCTTCGATCCGGGCAAGCTCTTGCGTCGGATGGGAGTGCTGACAACTGAGCAATTCGCGGCTGTAAAGGCGGCATTGCGTGACATGCTTAATTTATAGCAAAGGAATTATCCGGTGACACTTGCTGTGAGTTCGTGTAACGCCCGCCTCATATCCTTGGGACCGAAACATGAGGTGCCGCACACAAATAGGTTGGCACCGTGCTGACGGGCAATGGGTGCTGTGTTCGCGTAGATGCCGCCATCCACTTCGAGATGGTATTTTAAATTGTGTGCCTCGCGCCAGTCACGGGCGGCGGCGAGCTTGGGCATGGTTTCCTTTTCCATGAAAGGTTGGCCGCCGAAGCCGGGGACGACGGTCATGATGAGAAAGATGTCGGCAAGGGGAAGATACGGTTTTGCCGCATCGAATGGGGTCGCAGGATTGATGACGATGCCTGCGCTGATGCCGGCGGCTTTGATGCGTTTCAATGTGGCTTCGACTGAAGTGTCGTAATTGGCTTCGACATGAATGCTGATGTTATCCGCGCCCGCCTTGATGAAGCGCTCCAAATAATGGTCGGCACGATGGATCATCAAATGCACGTCGAGGAACATTTTCGTGTGCTGGCGCACGGCGGCGATTATGGCGGAGCCGAAGGAGATGTTGTCCACGAAGTTGCCGTCCATGACATCGAGGTGGAGCCAGGTCGCGCCTGCGGCTTCGGCGCGTTTTACTTCGGACTCAATATTCGCAAAATCGGCGGCGAGCAGGGAGGGGATGATGATCGGGGTGCGGCAGTCCATGCCTTTCAATGCCCGGATTCGCGCCGGGCGCAAGCGGCAAGCTTCTTGACGCAGGGGGGCTTTGCCGCAATGTTGCCAATCTAAATAGTCACGAAAATTGTCCATGCGTTTCCAGATTCACTTGATGTCCGTGGCTGCTTCCGCCGCGATTCTAATTCAGAGCGTGCCGGTGGGGGCGCAGAATATCGCCAAAGCATTACCCTTGGAACCGGAGGCTGCGGTCAAAGAAACACCGAAGAAGCCCACTTTGAATTTGAACGGTTCCAGTCAAAGGTCGGAGCCACTGGACGGGCCGCAGGCCAAGCCGGAACTCAAGGCGGGCTGGCAGACGCAGAAAGAGGCGCGCACGTTCACCTTGAGCATTCCCGCGCCACGCGGATTGATCGTGGATCGACGTGGCGTGCCGCTGGCCCAGTGCCGGGTGGCGCAACATCTGGCGTTGAATTTTCCATTTCTAGGGGCGAAGGCGACGGACGCGCAAATTCTCGAATACGCCGCGCAGCGTGTAGCTGATGCCAACCATGTCCTGCACAAGAACTGGAACCTGCCGCAGGATCGCGTTCTTCAGCATTACAAAAATCGCCGCTGGTTGCCGCTGGTGTTTTCTATTAGCGACGGCCTCAATGAGGAACTCAGCCCTGAACAGCAGGAGAAGATCAAGCCCTACATCAAGCAAGGCGGCGGGCTGATGTTGCAGCCTGCTTATTTGCGCGTTTATCCGAAGGGCGCGTTCGCCTCGCACATCATCGGTTACACTGGCAAGACGCGCCCGCTGCCACTGGGGCCGATTCAGGATGGCGACGCCATGTTCGAGGAGCAGGAGGGGCGGGAAGGTTTGGAGAAATCATTTGATCGCGATCTGCAAGGCAAGCCGGGTTCCGTCAATATTCTCTTCAATCCCGACGGCACCAAAATGAAAGAGGAAGTCTTGCGCCGTCCGGTGCCGGGCAACAACGTCGTCACCACGCTGGACTACAACTTTCAGAAATACGCCGAGAACGCGCTGGCGAGGCATACCACGGGCGGCGCAATGGTCATCCTCGACATCAGGACTGGCGAAATCCTGGCGATGGCCTCGTATCCGCTTTTCGACCTTAATCTTTTCATTCCTGGCATCACCACGCAGAATTTTCAGCGGCTCAGCCAGGACAAGACTCTGCCGTTGTTTGCGCGTTCTTTCCGAGGTGAATATCCGCCCGCCTCCACTTTCAAAGTTGTGGTTTCACTCGCCGGTCTTGAAAGCGGTGCCATCACGCCGCGCACGGCATTTGATTGCAGCTCCAGTTTGCAAGTCGGCGACCGCGTCTTCCACAACTGGAACAAGGAAGGCGAAGGCGAAATGAATGTGGTGAGCGCGATCAAGCGTTCGTGCAACACCTGGTTCTATCAGGCGGGTCTGGCCACGGGTGCTGCTCCGATCACGGCCATGGCGCTGCGAATGGGATTCGGTGAGCGAACCGGTATTCCGCTGGCGGCAGAGGCACCCGGCTTCGTGCCGACGGATGCGTGGATGATGCAGCATCTCGGTCACAAGATGCTCGGCGGTGACATTGCCAATCTTTCCATCGGTCAGGGACGCACGCTGGTCACACCCTTGCAGGCCGCGCAGGCCATGGCCGCAATCGCTGACAGCGCCAACATCCCGCAGGTGCGGCTCATCAAACAAGTGCAGGACATCAATGACCACGTGCTTCAGAAATTTTCGCCCGCCGTGCGCCGCAAAGTGGATTTGAAACAACTAGCGCGCGACACGGTAGTGAAGGGCATGATAGCGGTGGTCAATGGCGAAAACGGAACCGGGCATGCGGCAGCGATTGATGAAAAATATCACTGCACCATCGCCGGCAAGACCGGAACTGCGCAGTGGAAACCAAACGAGAGCAGAAACCTAGCGTGGTTCACCGGATTCCTTCCGGTGGACGATCCGCTCTATGCCTATGCCGTGGTTTATGAAGGACAGCCGGGCGAAGAAATCAGCGGCGGAAAGAAAGCCGCGCCCATTGTGCATGAGGTCTTCGAGAACATCTTCAAAAATGCTTCGCCAGATGAACCGTTAATCAAGCTGGCCGAGACCACCAAAGAGGCAAAAAAAGCCATTGTCGTGACCGATGAAGATGAACAGACTGACACTTCCACAAAGTCCAATCCTGAGGAAACTGGCACTCCGATTTCACAGCCGCCACCGCCACAGGAAGAGCACAAAGGAGTAGGCGGATTTTTCCGCAGATTATTCGGCAAACAATAAACGCCTCGCCGCCAACTTCGTCATGAAACTGCTGGTAGCCACCCTCTGCGATTCAGCCGCCGATTATCAGGGTAAGCTTTGTGTCATGGGTGCGTTCGACACTCTCTGCGCCCCGCAGTTTCCCGTGATTCATCCACAATGTTCGCTGGCATTACGATTGCATTTTGATCTCGAGGACAAAGGCCGTCATGAGATGTCCATCAGGCTGCTTGATGAAGAAAAGCGTGAGATCATGCCGGCCTTTGCTCCCGTGATGGATGTGGCCTTTCAGCAGAGAAATGTGCCATTTGTTTCCCGGAATCTCGTCCTCAATCTGCAGCGGCTCAGGTTCGACAAACCCGGAGTCTATTCCTTTGAAATTACCTTACAGGGCAGGGAACTTATCAGTCTGCCCCTGCGTGTCACTCGTATTGATGAAATGCGAGGAACCATTGGTCCTGCGGGATAACTGGTGAAATCAAGTATCTAACAACTAATTGCCAACTAACTTCTAACCGCTCTTAGTCCATGCCATCAGGAATCAAATCTCCGCCCAGCGCCCCGGCGTTCACGCAATCGCGTTCTCCCGTGCAGCAGCTCTCGATCTTTCTGCACAATCGCGTGGGTGCACTCCTGTCGCTGGTCAAGCTGCTCAATGAACACAAGATCGAAGTGCTCGGTTTCAGTGTGCAGGACTCCGTGGAGCTGACCTTGGTTCGCCTCGTCGTGACGGCACCGGAAGAAGCTGAAAGGGTATTTGCCGAGCAAGGTCTGGCTTGTGCCGCCAAGAACATCATTGTCGTGGAACTGCGCGAGGGCGTGCATGATCTCGGTCATGTGCTTAGCGCGCTGCTCGCGGCAGAAATCAACATTCATCACAGCTACCCGCTTCTCGTTCGTCCCGGCGGGAAACCGCTTTTGGCCTTGTATCTCGACGACCCGGAAGTGGGCGCGGAATCGCTCGGGAAAAGCGGGTTCAAGGTGCTGGCCCAAGGAGATCTGAGCCGTTGATTCGAGAATCGAATGCGAGACACAGAGATTTTTTAAGTGGCGTAAATGACACGAAGATTTTTGATGGCACTAACTTTGAATAATTTACGCATGGCTTGCGGAAAATTCGCCGTCTGGAGCTCCTGCCAAATGTGACGTAAATGTCACATTGAGGGTAGTGACAGATTAAAATGTTTGACTAGCATGGTCGCGGTATCCCGCATCAGCGGCACCGCTTAAACCACAAACATCAATCCAACTCCCACTAATAATGAAACCCAACGCACTGTTATTCTTGCTTGCTATTGCAGGCATCAGCAGCCTTCAGGCAGGCACGCCTACCGTGACGGCTACATCTGGAAAGCTCGACAATGCCGTCCAGGCCAAGGAAAAGTCCATCTACGACAAAATCTGGAGCCTTGCCCAGCTTTACAAGGACAACAACAACCACATCCTTGAGGAGTTGAACTTCACCGGTCGCTTCCAGATGGATTTCTTCAACGTCAACTCCGACAAGGGTGACAACAACTTCTTTGAAATCCGCCGCCTCCGTCTCGGTGCTGACTCATGGTGGGCTGACCGTCATCTTCAATTGAAAGCCACGGTGGATACCAACCTGCGCTCTTTTGGTGTTGACAGCGTTTTCTACAACCGCCTCACCGACATCTATGCGAAGTTCGTCATTAACGACGCCTTCAACATCCGCGTAGGAAAGTTCGAGCCACACTTCGGCTATGATCGTTCCATGTCAGACAACTTGCTGAAAACCTTTGAGCGCACCTCCTTTGATGATGCGGTCATCGGCGGCAATGACTACATGTCCGGCGTTGAAATCTCCGGCAAAGTTGGCAACTGGGGTTATGTGGCCTCTGTTCACTCCACTCAGGTGGACAGGGAGTTCGGCAGTTTCGACGGCGGTCAGGCTTACCTGGCGAGCCTCAGCTATGACTTCTCCAAGGGATTGGGCGTGGACAAGGCCCTCTGGGTTCTCGACTACGTTCATGCTGACGGCAAGAACAAGGAAACCAATGCCTTCACGAACTACTCCAACGGTGTTGTAACCTATTTCGACTATCAGCAGGGCAAATTAGGCCTCACCACTCAGGTTGGTTATGGCGAAGGCGTCGCCGGCAAGGGTGATATTTATCACTTCATGCTGATGCCTACCTACAAGATTACCGACAAACTGGAAATCATCGGGCGCTACCAGCTTGGCCTTTCCTCCGAAGACAACGGTCTTGGCAACAAGAACCGTCAAGAGAAGACAGTCGGCAGCTACACAGGCGACACTTACAATGCAGCCTATGTCGGCTTTAATTACTACCTCTACGGTCAAAAGCTCAAGCTCATGGTTGGCGAACAGTATGCTGATCTTGGCGGTGGCACCGGTGCCAAGGCTGGCTA
>JAYVQB010000337.1:0-6211 GCA_043757085.1 Verrucomicrobiota bacterium | reverse complement strand
CGATGGCGTTTTATCAGCGTATCGAACAGACTTTGGGCGCAAAGTTTTTTCATCCGGTGCCGCTGGTGCGTTTGTTCAAGGAGCCGCGCGAGATCGAGTGGTGGCGGGGACGTGCGAGCGATGAAGGGATCGGGCAATGGGTGGACGCAAATGCGCCATTGGTTGATGAGAATCTTTTTTACGCCGAACTGGGCGGCTTTGTGCAGCGTCACTCAGGCTGGCTGGATACGGCGGCTTATCTTCGAGAAAGCCGCGCATTTTTTGAGAAAGAGAATCGCATTGTGAATGATTTGGTTCGTGAGGATGAGATTGAGGAACACACCGATCGCATCTGCTGGAGAGGTGAATCATTTTCCTGTGCCGTGTTCTGTCGCGGTGCTGACGAGCGGCTCGGAACGCGATTCTTTCCGTGGCTCCGCTTTGAGTGCGCGCGCGGTGTGATCGCAACCCTGCGGGCGGATTTGAATGAACATCGTCTCGTGAATCGGGGCTGCTGGATTCTTCCGCGCGGTAACGGCACTTGGCGCGCCGGTTCCACTTATGAGTTTGATTTGAAAACACCGATGGATATTTCTCTGGCCGATCTTCACAGCAAACTCACGCAACTCATTCGTATGCCCTTTGAACTCAGCGATGCGCAGGTCGGCATTCGTCCCATCATCCAGCATCGACAGCTAGTGCTGGGACAGCATCCGGCGCATTCGCGCGTGGGAATTTTCAATGGGCTTGGCTCCAAGGGCGTGCTGCGTGCGCCGTTCTTTGCGCGAAAGCTCGTGGAGCAACTTCTGGATGACAAGCCGCTCGAAACCGACGTTGATGTTCAAGCCAATGATTGAACCGGGAGAAATTTCCACGCTCTCGCACGGCACGCGCTTTGAGGAGACGCTGCCTACGGGGTTGCGCTGGTCTCATGCCTTGCTCTCGCCACGTTTGAAGGCAGGCGACATCGTGGTGGATGCGACTGCCGGCAACGGACACGACACGTTGTTCCTCATGCGCCACGTCTTACCCGGTGGTCGCGTTTTCGTTTTCGACGTTCAGAGCGAGGCACTGGAACAGACTCGCAAAAAAATCGCCAGTCATGAAGCGTTCATCTCCGATCCGGGCAGTGTCACACTGATTTACGCAGGGCATGAGACAATCGACATGAATCTGCCCATTGAACTGCGCGGGCGGATACGCGCTTTCATGTTCAATCTTGGTTATTTACCGAGTGGAGACAAAACAAAATTCACCAACACAGCAACCACGTTGACTGCCTTGCGATCTGCATCTGAGTGGCTCACGGAATACGGATTGATCACCGTGGTGTGCTACCCCGGTCACGCGGGTGGCGATACAGAAGCGGACGCCGTTGCAGCGTGGGCCGCACAGTTGCCCTCTGATTCTTTCGAAGCGCAAAAAATTGCGTTTCTCAATCTCGAAGGATCGCCGCCGCGTTGCGTTGTGATCAGAAAACGGGCGCGACTTAGTGCGCGGAAATGTGACTGAACGCAGCAGCCAGCGCAGCGTTCAACTCGTCGATCGTGGCCTGCTCCAACTCAGGGTCGAGCGCCATCTCCACAGGCTTAGGCTCAGTCGCCGTGAAAAGCTCACGGCTGATCGCCACTACATTGGGCGGCAGAGGCGTGGGGTGGGTGAAATTCTGCAGGGCCTTGACCGGAGTGCAGGTCTCGGCTGGTTTGAACGCCGTGATGGCAAAAGAACCATCACGAGAGGCTGCTATTTTTTTCATTGATCGGACTTCTGAAATCTCGCGATCCAGAACACTCACCACTTTGCTGCGTGCTTCCATAAGAGATAATTCTAGGCCGGCCAATTGCTGGCAGAACCAGTCATTCGATTGGGGCAAGGGGCTGCTAATTTGAAGCGAAAGTGCCTCAGTTTGGGAGGTGAACATGTCATAATCATACTATAAATACCATAATAATCAATATAATTCGTGTTATCTATGTGTTTATAGACGCTTAATATTCCTTGATGTTCAAAATAACTCGGACGCCTTCCATGCTTGGTCGGCAATTAATTTTTTCAGTCAGTCCTCTCGATTCAGTTCAATGAAATGATTCGAGCTACCCGCCCCGGCTGCTACATTGGCTCACTCATGGCTCCAGAAGAATCGTTCTCCATCGCCGCGCAGTCACCCGTGTTTGGGGCGCGCGGTCTGCGAAAAGTCTATCACACCGGCGAGGTCGAAGTGGTGGCCTTGCAAAGCGTGGACATTGACTTTTGCGCCGGAGAACTAGTGGTGCTGCTCGGTCCCTCAGGCAGCGGCAAGTCAACCTTGCTCAACATTCTCGGCGGGCTGGATGTCCCGACAGCGGGTGCCTTGCAATACAAGGGCTGGTCGCTCACGGATGCGGATGAAAAAAAACTCACGCTCTTCCGGCGCAACTGCGTGGGCTTCGTCTTCCAGTTTTACAATCTGATTCCGAGCCTGACCGCGCGCGAAAATGTGGCGCTCATCACCGACATCTCGCGCGATCCGATGTCGCCGGAGGAAGCGCTGGACATCGTCGGCCTGACTCCGCGCATGGATCATTTTCCTTCACAACTTTCCGGCGGCGAGCAGCAACGCGTGGCCATCGCGCGCGCCATCGCCAAGCGCCCTGAAGTTCTGCTTTGCGACGAACCTACCGGCGCGCTCGACATCACCACTGGCATCACGGTTCTGGAGGCCATCGAGCAAATCAATCGAGAGCTGGGCACGCTGGTGGTGATCATCACCCATAATGCCGCGATGGCCCAGATGGCCGATCGTGTGCTCTACCTATCCGATGGCCAAATCGTGAAGCAGGAGCGCAACCCCGCCCGATTACCCGCGCGCAAACTACAATGGTGAGCAAATGATCGAGGTAGAACGACTTTGAAAAAAAATTGCGCCGGATGCGCAACTGTCTAATTAATGTGATGCAGAAAAAAACTACCCGATGATGATCCGATTGATACTCACGCTGCTTCTGGCTTCTTGCTTTTCCGCCTTGGAGGGTGCGCCCCCGTCAGTCCGCACTACACCTGTATCAAAAAATCCTCCCCCATCCAAGGCACCGAATTCGGCAGGGTTAGACAAGAATCTAGCCGCAAGCTTCCCAGAACTACCGCCGATCACTCCAAGAATGGAGGCATGGTTGAGATGGCAGGTCGGAGTCGTGTGGGACTTCGACCCCAAAGGGCATATGCATTAACTTAAGGACGCCGCGTTTTTTGGAAAGCACGGATTTGACGTGCTCTTTTTTGTGGAGCTTTGCTCAGTGCTTTGCGCAAAGCCACCCCACTCTCCATGAACCCTTTGATCTTTAACGCGGGCGCGAGGACGCGCCTGAAGGTGTCTCTCGCCTCAATGAACAAGCGCCACCGGCACTCATCCCCGGATGTCGTATCCCCAGGGGGAAAGTGCTCTGGATTGCTCCAGCAGTCTCTCAATAAGCAGCGACTCAAGAAGCTTGCCCTGCATCCAAGATCGTGCCGATTCTTCATCTGTCTTGGGCACCGCGCTCATGTCCAAGAGACTTTTGAGCCTTTTGAACGCAAGCTCCACCTGCCAGCGACATCGATAGAGATCCAGCACCCGCCCGGCACTCAGCTCGCGCTTCTTTAACGTCGTGGCCACCACGACGAAGTCAGCCATGCGCAGCGTTTGATCTTTCGAGATGCGCCCCTTCTTTCTCGCTTCGATCTGAATTTTATGACGAGCTTGCGCAGCAGCAGTCGCGCTCTTGCGGATCGCGCAGATGCGAATTTTGTATCGCTGGGTGCCGCTTTTGAACCCAACGATCCATTCACCAGGTTTGAGCGGTGGCAGTGTGTCCAGAAGCATGAGCCAGTTGACGGGCAAGTCTGTTTCACCCTCGTGCGCGGCGTCACCCTCCGTGACTGGAAAGGCGGGCGGATGCAAACGAATGACCGCATCCGCGCCGCAGTCCATGAGCCAGGCAATCTGACCACGTTTGCCATAGGCCCGGTCAGCGAGCACGATGTCGCTGCTTTGCAGCGGCAGATTTTGGAGCCGCTCGCCAATAGTGTGCGGAGTGAACTGCGCGAAGTCGCAGCGCAATCCCGGCAGTGTAATGCTGTAGTGCAGACGCCAACTGCTGCCAGTAGCTCCCGGTTCCCGAATGTCCGAGGCGTCGAGCACCCGGTAGGTGCGATCAGGTAGTGGCCAGACAACAGGACTCACTGATGTATGCTCGGAAATAAGTTGGGCGCAGAGACCCTCCAGCCAAGAGCGTGCTCCACGAAGGCGCTTGAACAAAGCCACCGCACTGATATCCGCAATACCTAAGCGAGCTGCACGCAGAGCAGTTTGTTCAAGCGAGAGTCCTCCAGAAATATGGAGAAAGAGCAACCGAAGCAATGTCTGAGCATCCTTCACACCACGAGATCGCCGCAACGCGCAACTGGCCCTGGCCCGCTCATCGAGATCGGCTGGCAGCAATTTCTTGAGCAATATCCACTCTTCATCACAGAGAGTGAGATTTCATGGCCGAGAGTCGCATGAAATCCAAATATCACAACTCTTAAGTTAATGCGTATGCCCCGACGGGGTGAGCGCCGTGAGGCGGCGCGAAGCAACATGGAACTGCGCGGCGCCAGAAGCTCGACGCCTTGGCCCGGCGCTTGTTTGAGCACCGCGATTACTCCTTCTCGATTCATCGGATTCATCGGATTCAGCGCGGCGAAGGCTGAATGGATCACCCTGTTGGAAATGAACAGATAACAACCGTGCCCATTGGCTCTGCATGGCGTATCTCCAGCCTGGCTCCAATCATGTCAGACCGGTAGTGCATGGTTTGCAGGCCCATCCCGCTGCTGGCGATGGAGTCCACAGAAAATCCGCGACCGTCATCAGTGACGGTGAGCAAGGCTTTGTTGTAGCTGGCCGACAGACAGATGGCTATACTTCTGGCACCGCCGTGCTTGATGGCGTTGTTGATGGCCTCCTGCGTGATGCGATAAACATGCGTTGCTCTGTCATGATTCTCGATAAACACGGGGGGATCGCATTGGAACTCGCATTGAACCTTGAACAGCACCGACACATGACGCGCGAGGTCATGCAGTGCGCGCATCAATCCATCACTCGCGGTTTCCACCGGCGATAAGCCTCGGGCCACCATGCCGACTTGTTCGATGGCCTGTTGCACATAGCCCGAGATCGCGGAAGCCGCCTGCGCGTCGCTGGCCGAAGTGCTGGCGAGCCGTTTCTGCAAAACCCGGACCAACATCTCGATCCCCGACAATTCCTGATATAGTCCGTCATGGAGGTCGTTGCCGATGCGACGCTGCTCCCGCTCGATGGCCTCTAGCATTTCCCGCTCCAGCCGCCTGCGGATGGAGATGTCCCGGAGCAGCCCGGTGAAGAGCCGTCTGCCCTCCAGTTGAACTTCGCTTACCGCAAGTTCGAGCGGGAAAACGCTCCCGTCCTTGCGCTGCCCCAGCACCTCGCGCCCGATGCCGATGATCTTCGCCTTGCCAGTGCGGCAGTAATTTTGAATGAATTCATTGTGTCGTTCCCGAAATGGCGAAGGCATCAACATGCGCACATTTTTTCCAACGGTCTCCTCAAGGGTGAAGCCGAACATTTTGAGCGCCGCGCGGTTGATGGATTCGATGATGCCTTTTTCATCAATCGTAATGATTCCCTCCACGGCCGTGTCCAGAATCGCCCGGAGTCGCACAGCATCGTCGGGCGACGCCGACGCCGACGATTCGGGCGATGGATAGTCTTTTTTCATCGGCTTATGCTTTTCTATACCGCCAATGCCTTCAGATGAAAAGAACAAAGCATTGTCCCTGAGGAATGTGGTAATATTTAAAAAATGAACATCGAAATCTTCACCCTCTGCGATGCCGCGACTGTCTCCGGCGGCAAGCTCAACATTCTCGGCTGCTTCGATACCATCGGCGCGCGGGCTTTTCCCTGTCAGCATCCGATGTGCGCGCTGGCAGCGAGAATGCGCTTTGATGTCGGCGAGGAGGGCGAGCATTCGTTTGAATTCCACTTTTGCGATCCCGACATGCGGCCTGTGATGAAGCCTGTGAAACAAAGCATCACCATCGAGATTCCGAACGAGCGCTCCCAATTGCATCATCACATCTGGAACATCCTCGGCTTCGAGCTGAAGGAACCCGGCGAATACTATTTTGAACTCAAGGTGGACGGCGAATCCCGATCAAGAGTGCCTTTGTATGTTTTGCAGGCGCAAGAGGG
>JAYVQB010000336.1:0-6215 GCA_043757085.1 Verrucomicrobiota bacterium | reverse complement strand
GATTCGGATTGTGGATGTAAGAGAAGCACTCGGAAGGGAAGCGCGGAATCTCGTCATAGTTCACCTTGCCGTCCTCGCTCAAGGTGTCGCCAATGCCGAAACCCGACTGACCGACGAAGCCCACGATGTCGCCTGCGTAAGCTTCATCAACGGTGATGCGCTCCTGCCCGAAAAGTTTTTGCGAACTCGCGAGCCGCACTTTTTTCCCGGACGGCATGTGCGTCACGAGCATGTCGCGCTCGAACTTACCGGAGCACACGCGCACGAAGGCGATGCGGTCGCGATGCTTGGGATCCATGTTGGCTTGAATCTTGAAGACGAAGCCGGAGAACGCGGCGTCATCTGGCTGCACTAGGCGCTCGCCAGACAGATGCGGCGCGGGCGGAGCGGAGCGTTCGAGGAAGGCATCGAGCAGCAGTTGCACGCCGAAGTTATTCATCGCGCTACCGAAGAATACCGGAGTCAGATGGCCTGCGAGCACTTCCTTCTCGTTGTATTCCTTGCCCGCCATTTCCAACATCTCCAGTTCTTCGACGACTTGTTTGTAGTCTCCTTCGCTGAGCTGCGCTTTGACGAAATCATCTTCCAAACTCGCGATCTTCACCGGCGCACGATAGGCACCGCCCTTGGTGCGCTCGAAGAGATGAACTTGCTTGGTCTGCCGATCGAATACGCCTTTGAAAAACGGCCCGGTGCCCAGCGGCCAGTTCACGGGGAACGCGCCGATGCCGAGGACGTTTTCCAGATCGTCGAGCAGTTCCAAGGGATCGCGCGTTGGGCGATCCACTTTGTTCATGAAAGTGAAGATGGGCACGCCACGTCGCCGACATACTTCAAATAATTTGCGCGTCTGGCTCTCGATGCCCTTGCCCGCGTCAATGACCATGATCACCGCATCCACGGCGGTGAGCACGCGATAAGTGTCCTCGGAGAAATCCTTGTGGCCAGGGGTGTCGAGCAGGTTGATGCGATAGCGGTTGTAGTCGAATTGCAGAACCGTCGAGCTGATGGAAATGCCGCGCTTGCGTTCCAGTTCCATCCAGTCGGAGGTCGCCGCGCGCTGGTCCTTGCGCGAGGTCACGGAGCCGGCGAGCTGCACCGCGCCACCGTAGAGCAACAGCTTCTCCGTGAGCGTGGTCTTGCCCGCATCCGGGTGGGAGATGATGGCAAAGGTGCGTCTTCTGGAAATCTCGTCTCGCATGTTCTGAAAGGGCGCACAGAATGGGACAAGGATGCTGGGTGCGCAAGATGCATTGACTCCAACAGCCCTGTTCTTGCGTATAATTCAGCACTCCATCATGCCCGTCATCGAATCCTCCTTCAAACCCAGTGCCTTCTTTCGCAACGGCCACATCCAGACTCTCCTGCCTTATCTTTGGTCAAAGCGTCCGGGTGTGCCTTTCGAGCGTGAGCGTCTGGAATTGAGCGACGGCGATTTTCTTGATCTGGACTGGCTGCGATCAGGCTGCGACCGGCTGGTGATTCTCTCCCACGGACTCGAGGGCAGCACCAAGAGCGGCTACATTCACGGCATGGCGGAATCGTTGCGCAACGCAGGATGTGATGTGTTGGCGTGGAATTTTCGAGGATGCAGCGGTGAACCGAACCGATTGTTGCGTTACTATCACAGCGGTGATTCCGCTGACCTCGGTTTCGTGGTGCATCATGCCGCCAAGCATTATCAGGACATCGCGCTCATTGGATTCAGTATGGGTGGGAACATGACCATGAAATATCTCGGCGAAGCTCCGCCGCATCCGGCGGTGAAAATGGCTGTCGGCATTTCGGTGCCGGTGGATTTAGGAGCGTGCGCGAAGGCGCTGGATCAGCGTTGGGACAATCATCTTTATATCCGGAGATTCCTCTTGTCACTCATTGAGAAAATCATCGGAAAAGCCCAACTCTTTCCCGGCAAGCTCAATGTCACGGGCATTCACAAGATTCGCACCTTTCAGGAGTTCGATGATCGTTACAGCGCGCCGATTCATGGGTTCATCGACGCCGCTGATTACTACCGCTGGGCGAATTCGCTGCAATTCCTTCATCGCATCCAAGTCCCAACGCTGATCGTGAATGCTCGCAACGATCCCTTCCTCACGCCCGGATCGTTTCCATTCGATGTGGCGGAAAAAAGCCCGTGCCTATTTCTTGATGCGCCCGAGTCAGGCGGACATGTCGGCTTCTTTCAGAGTCTGATTAATCGGAGGCCGTGGTATGAGAAGCGGGCTGTGGAGTTTTTGTCCGGTCTCTAAAAAAGATGGAGCGCGAGTGTGTCGCCAGACCACTCGCCTAAAATAGGCTCTTCGATGTCGCCACGTCCCAAAGGCACAATGGGCGAGTAGGCTTCGCCATACACGCGCTCCTTCTCTATGATTTCGTCACCTTGTTAAGTTAGCGCTGCATTCTTCAACTTATACACCGCCGTCTCCGTCGTAATTCCATCGGCGAGACATTTCGGACAGAGTTTGTATTCTGGATTTTCCCGCTCGGCTTCCTCACTCAGCAGGATAAGTCGATGACATAGATCGTGCAGACAGTTCACGTAGCGACTGGTCATCCGCCCGGTGTGAATGCATTTGCCGATGGGCACCAGATCGTTTTCCACCTTCACGGTCATGCGCTGATCGAAGACAAAGCACTCGCCCAGCCAGTGTTCGTTGCCGAATTCCTTCTGATAAGTGAGAATGCCACCGTGGAGTTGGAAGACATTCTTGAAGCCCTGACTGCGAAAGAGCGCGGAAGCTTTCTCACATCGAATCCCACCCGTGCAATACATCAGCACCGTCTTGTCTTTGTGTTCAGCGAGACGCTCGACATAGGCGGGCAGATCGCGAAAATTATCGATGTCGCAAGTCACTGCGTTCTCGAATTTCCCGGCATCGGATTCGTAATTGTTCCGCACATCCACGATGACCGCATCGGGGTCGCTCTCTATGCGTTGCTTCCACTGGGCGGGCGAGAGGTGATTATCCTGATCCGCCGTCAGCGGGATGTTGGCATGAAGAGAGACAATCTCTGGGCGCACCTTGATGACGAGTTTCGGAAATGTGTTCTCATCGCCCTCGTTGATTTTCAACTCGATGTCGCTGAATCGTGCATCAGCCTTCAAGTCCTCAATGTAACGCGCAATGTTCTCCGCAGTCCCGGCAAGCGTTCCATTGATGCCCTCCTCGGCGATCAGCAAGCGGCCTTTCAAACCGAGTGCGGAGCAGAGCGCGCGCTGTGCATCAGCGAAGCCCTTCGGATCGGCGATGGGCACATATTTGTAATAGAGAATGACGGGGTGGCTCTCGGGCATGGGAAATCTATTCGGGATAATGTGAGTTTTGCATACTAGCGTGAATTCATCAACGAGAAGGAGCGCGTGTATGACGAAGCCTACTCGCCACTTGCTCTCTGGTGTGTCCATGGTTAGTTTCTAAAAAAGAAGGAGCGCGAGTATGGCGAAGCCTACTCGCCACTTGTCCGCACGGCACGAGACCACGTTAAAGAACAGATTTTAGGCGAGTGGTCTGGCGACACACTCGCGCTCCTTCTTTTTTAGATGACTGATGATTTTGCGAGAGCTTGAACAATGAGTCATGCGAAAAGCCTGCATGTGCTGATTATTCGTCGTCGTTACAAACTACTTACAATTGGCCTCTTGCCATTAAGACAAATATTTTACAAGGTTGATGACTGTCATCCGTCATGCCTGTCTGACGGCCTAGACTTGTCCGTTCCAAAACCCATTGAGTTCATCTTATGCGACACATCCTCCTGCTCATTCTCTCCATCAGCCTGCTTGGCTCACTCATTGCACAGCAGCCCGCGCCGACACCAACGCCATCGGCTTCCGATGAAACCAGCAAACCGCAACCCGTTCGCGAACGTGAGCGCACCATCTATGTGCCTTTTGATGAACTGGAGAATGTCTTCAAAGACGGCGGCAAGGGTGTGTTTCTGCCCTACAAGGAATTCCTTGAGTTGTGGAATGAACTGACGATCAAACGCAAGGCCGACGAAATAAAGCCGCCGCAGGACGGCATTGTTTCCCGAGCAGAATACACGGGTCATGTGGATGGAGAAACACTGGTCATTGATGCCAAGATCACCGTGGAATCATTCAAGGAAGGCTGGCTCACTGTGCCGCTCGCCAAGGGTGGGGCAGTTCCCGGCATCGCGGAAGCAGACACCGGCAAGGCGGTGCTGAACGCCAAGCCCGATGGCTATGATGTGATCCTGCCTGACAAAGGAACTTATGAATTGAAACTCAAAATCTACGCTCCCATCAAAAAGGTGGCGGGCAAGCAAACTGTCACTCTGGTGCTCCCGCGCGCGGCGGTCTCGCGTTTCACCGCGAATGTTCCCGGCGAGGGATTTGAGTTTGAAGTCAATCCGGCGGCGGCATTCACATCACGCGCGGCTGGCGCGGATACCGAGCTTTCATTCTTCTTTGGCAGCGGCACCAAGTTCGATGTCGCTTGGAGCAAGCCCACGACGGCCACGCAACTGACACCGTTGGTGCTGGCTTCCACGGGGATTTCTTCTGAAGTGCGCGGTGGATCGCTGGTAACGAACGCCCGGATTGATCTGCGAATTCTGCGTGCGCCGCTCTCGACCTTTTCATTCCTAATTCCCGCCGGGCAAACCGTGCAGGGTGTCAGTGGCAGTGACGTAAAAGATTGGAAACTTGATGCCGCAGGTGACAAACAAAAACTCACCATCGTGCCCAACGCGCCAGTCAAGAATACTTGGAGCGTAAACATCGCTCTCGAAACCGCGCTACCGAAGCTGCCCGCCGAAGTATCCGTGCCGGAAATCATCGTTGAAGGTGCGACCCAAGATCGCGGCGAGATCAGCATCGCCGCCGAGTCGCAGCTTGATGTCACGCCTAAGCCCACTGAGGGACTCGTGCAGCAGACACAATCCGCCACCGCATCCGGTGGACTCAGCGCAGTCGGAGGCTATCGCTTTCTCAAGCATCCCGCGAAACTCTCACTCGCTGTCGCCGAGGCGAAACCACAAGTGGATGTGGACAGTCTCACGGTGCTCACGGTGAAGCGTGACAGCAATCGTGTCGAGGCGACCTTCAATTACAACATTCGCCGCGTGGGAATTTTTGAGGCACGCATTGGTCTGCCTGCTGGCTGGACAGGATGGGAAGTCGTGGGCATTCCTGCGGACAGTTGGGCGTTGGAAAAAGTCGCGACAGGGGAGTCGCTCGTCATGAAGTTCAACAAACAAATCATCGGTCAGGCAGGCATCACCATTCGCGGTCAACAGCAGCGGGCCAATCCCATCGAGGACACCGTGGTGCCGGTCTTTGTGCCGCAAAATGTGGTGCGCTATGAAAACAAGATCGGCATTGCCGTTCACAACAGCCTCGAAGTCACCACCAAGGCCATCGGCGATCTCCGGCAGGAAGATGTCAGCTCGCTCAATCTCTCCCAAGTGGTGCAACAAAAAAGCGGCGTCATGAGCAGTTGCGAACTTACGCTCGCGTTCCGTCATCGCGATACACCAAAGACTTCCGCCACGCTCGCGTTCAAGGCGCGCGATCCACAGGTGAATGTGGAAGTGCTGACCTTGATCGAGGCCAAAGAACAATCGCTGCGGCACACCTGGACGCTGTCGTTCGACATCGCCTATGCGGCGACGGACCGCTTTATTCTCGCCGTGCCCAAGAGCGTTGCGGGCGACATTCGATTTGTGGATGCGAATGTTAAAGAAATTCACAAGGACTACAAAGCAGATGCGAAACTCACAGCTTCCCTGCCCAATGCAGCCGACTTCGTGATGTGGGAAGTGGTGCTGCGCAATGAGCGCATTGGCGCGTTCCAGCTTTCGCTCAGCGTGGAAAAACCCATGGCCGATGGAGCCAAGGAAGCGAAGCTCGAACTTCTGCAAGTCCATGTGCCCGGCGTCTTTCAGGAGACGGGCCAGATCGCGGTGGTGAAAGATGACAGCCTCGAAATCCGCAACTCCAAAGCGGAAAGCTTGGAGGACATTGATCCCAAGGAATTGCGCCCCGCACTCGCACGCGGTGGAGTTTTTCTCGCATACAAATACAAATCGCAGCCGCTCAAGCTGACGCTCGATGTCGCGAAGAATGCTTATCTCGAAGTGCCGCAGGCGATCATCACGCAGAGCCTGCTCACCACCGCCGTCTCGACCGACAGGGCGCAGACCACGGAAGCCGTTTATTGGGTGAAGAACAACGCCAAGCAATTCCT
>JAYVQB010000335.1:0-6233 GCA_043757085.1 Verrucomicrobiota bacterium | reverse complement strand
CAGAGCCGCCGGGCAGGGTGGTGAGCAGCACCAGTGCCTCGCCTTTGTCAGCGTCGGGAATGCCGACCACCGCGATGCGGCGGGAGCTTTCTCCTTCGAGATTCAGGGCTTTGACCAGATTCTCCTCGACGGTTTCATGTGGCACCATTTCACCGCCGATCTTCGAGAATCGGCTGAGACGGCCTTCGATATAGAGGAAGCCGTCGGCATCCATGCGCCCGATGTCGCCGGTGCGGAACCATCCGTCTTTGATGACTTCTTCCGTCTTCTTGGGGTTTTTGAGATAACCGTTGAAGACATTGGCTCCCCTGAACCAGATCATGCCGCTTTGATGCACGCTGAGTGGCGCATCAGATTCCGGCGCGGTGATTTTTAATGCCAGACCGGGGACAAGCTGGCCCACACTGCCGAAGCGATAACTGGCCATGACGGCGTTTTCACTGGCTCCTTTCGGCGGCTCCGGATTGGGCAGGTTCACATTGGAGACGGGCGATGTTTCTGTGAGTCCGTATCCCTCATAAACTTTTTTTCCAAAGCGCGCCTCGAAGGCATCGGCCACAGCCTTGGGAAGTTTCTCTGCGCCGGTGACGATAAGATTCAATGACGCCAGCATCTCAGGGTTTACGCCTCTGAGATAACCGCGCAAGAATGTGGGCGTAGAGATCATCACGGTGATCTTGTGCTTCAACACCAGCTCGGCCAGCTTCTTGATTTCCAGCGGTGTGGGATAAGTCACCACATTGATGCCTTGGACGATGGGATACCAGAGCGTGACCGTGCTGCCGAAGCAGTGGAAGAGAGGCAAGCAGCCGAGAATGCTGTCACCCCGTTTCAAGTTCAGGCGCGAACTGAACTGGCAAATGTTGGCCATGAGATTGCGATGACTCATCACGACTCCCTTGGGATCGCCGCTGCTGCCGCTGGTGAAAAGAAGCGTGGCCTCGGAGTCGCCGCCTTTTTTGGGAATGCCGAGAATCATCGCGAGAATGGAGGGCGGGAGCAGTTTTGAAATCACTGACCAGAATATAATGGCTCCTTTCTTCATCGGCAGGAGACGCTCGATGAAAGTAAGCTGGCGGTTGGGTGGCCACGGGAAAGCCTGGACTTTCCGAACAAACAAATCCGAGGTGATATAATGATCCGTCTCAGCCTGCCTCATCGCGCTCTCAATCGAGGAGCGGCCCGCCGTGAAGTTGAGGTTCACCGGGACTTTCCCGGCCAGCAGCACGGCCACGTTGGCCACAGTCGCCGCGCCGCAAGGAGGAAGGATGATGCCCACCCGGTTCTTCTTGGTGACGGAACGGATGTGTTTGCTGAGCACAATGGCGAGGGCCAGAATCCTGTCGAAGCCGAATGTCCTGTCGTCTTTCCCATCAATCAGGAGGGCGTGAGAACTATGCTTTTTCAAGCCCAGCAAAAGTGCGCGCGCCAGATGCATATCCAGCAATGGAAGCCGGGAGAAACTGTTTTCCGCGAGTAACATGAGTGACTCCTGAACGGCTGCCACCGAACCCTCGGGTATCACGGTGCCGAATGAGAACACTGCCTCATCAGCCGACCTTTTCCTCTCTATTGCCATGGCGAGATCATGGGTGTGCAGCACATGCAATGGAAGCACAGGGACCTTTGTGTTTATGAGATATTCGAGCTTCGCGCCGGGGATGGTGCACAAAGGCCCGCCCGGTGCCACCAGTTCTGAGGGCACATAAATGATGACTTTGCCCTTGCCCGCCTCGCTTTGGATTTCGCGTCGCAGGGCATCCGCATTGGCTGTTCCTGACGGTATTTCAAGCGCATGGACACCATTATTGTCCAGATGCGTTTTCAATTCCGCTGAAAGCAGCGCGCCTTGCTCCGTCAGATAAACCAGTGACCGACCCGAGAGCAGTTTCTCCAGGTTGAGCAGGTCAGGGAATCCCAGTCGGCTTGGAATGATAAGCACACCGCCAGAAGGCACATTGTCCAAACCGTAGATGGTGACATGATTGGTTGTGGGCGCAGCAGAAGTGGTCATCGGAAATGAGAAGTTCGAGCTTAGCAACAATCGCCGTGAATATCAAAGCGTGAGTTTGAGATTAGTTCTGCCGCGATTCCATCCGGATCACTCAGGCTCGAACATCTGGTCCAACGCACTTTCACTGGCTGCGCAAATGCCGCCCTCCGTGATCAAGCCAGTGATCAATCGCGCGGGCGTCACGTCGAACGCGTAGTTCGCCGCCGGGCTGGCTTCAGGGAAAAGTCGCACGGTGCGGATGGTGTGGTCTTCGGCCTGTCCTTCGATGAAACGCAGTTCCTCCGCCTCGCGTTGCTCAATCGGAATTTCCTTCAAGCCGTCGCTCATATCCCAATCAATGGTGGAAGACGGCAACGCGACATAGAACGGAATGCCGTTGTCGTGCGCGGCGAGCGCCTTGAGATAGGTGCCGATCTTGTTGGCCACATCGCCGCGGCGGGTCACGCGATCTGCGCCAGTGATGACGAGATCGACCATGCCGCGCTGCATGAGATGGCCGCCAGTGTTGTCGGCGATGACCGTATGCGGCACGCCCTGTTGCACCAATTCCCAAGCGGTGAGCCGCGCGCCCTGATTGCGCGGTCGGGTTTCATCCACCCATACATGCACCGGGATGCCTTCTTCCTGCGCGGCATAAATTGGCGCGGTCGCGCTGCCGTGATCCACAAAAGCAAGCCAGCCAGCATTGCAATGTGTCAGGATATTCACGGGCGCTCCGTTTTTCTTTTCCGCGATCTGCCGGATCAACGTCAATCCGTGCTCACCAATTTTCCGGCAGGCCGCCGCATCCTCATCGGCAATCGCCTCCGCCGTGGTTAATGAAACTTCCAGCGCCTGCTCCGGCGTGCGCGCCCGTTCGATCGCAGCAATCTGTCGCTCCACCGCCCAGGCGAGATTCACTGCCGTGGGTCGGGTTTGCAAAATCTTCCGCGCCCCCATGCGAACGCCCAGATGAAAATCCGGATCCCTCATCGCTTCCACAGTCGCGAGCCACATGCCGTAGCCCGCCGTCGCGCCAATGCAGCCCGCGCCGCGCACCCACATTTCTTTGATGGCCACGGCGACATCATTGACGCTGCGCAGCTCCGCGATCTCAAACGACCACGGCAGCTTGCGTTGGTCGATGATCTCAATGATCGGCGACTGCTCGGCCTTGAGTCGAACGGTGCGATGATGGATGCCGGATACGAGCATGTGTCAGATCATCTGCATCACAGCCCCGCACGCAATGAGAAATCTGCGATGATTGTGAAACAATCTGGATTGCGTCCTTGTTTGCGTCTATGTCAGATGCCATGCCAGAAATCATCGCCTGCCTGGGTCCCGAGGGAAGTTTCTCCCATCTGGTGGCCACTCAATTCGCGCCCGCCGGAGAAATCAATACGCTCGGAAGCGTGGAAGAAGTTTTTGACTGGCTCGCCAACAAGCCGGATGCGCTCGGCATTGTCCCCATCGAGAATTCATCCGGCGGCATCATCATGGCCACGGTGGATCGTTTGATGGATCCAAACTGCCAATTGAAAATCCGCGAGGAACTGACGCTGGATGTGAAGCTTGCGCTGCTCGGAAAATCGGGCCGTCCGGTGGATGTGATTTATTCGCATTACATGCCCTTTTATCACTGTGATGAATGGCTCAAAGCGCAGCATCCGAATGCGCGTCGCGTTCCCTTGCCCAGCACCTCGCAAGCTGCCGCCCGCGCTGCGCAAGAGCCGAACTCGGCCGCTATCGGAAGTCGCGGGAACGCCCGTCTCCATGGTCTCGACCTGCTGGAATTTCCGATCAACGACGAACTGGTGAACGTCACCCAGTTTTTCCTCATCGGCCATCAGAGCACACCCCCCTCACCCGCGAACAATCGCACTTCGCTTGCCGTGGAGCTTCCCGACAAGCCGGGCATTCTCTGTGCTTTTCTTTCTCCGTTTTCGGAGGCAGGTGTGAGTTTGAAACGCATCGAGTCGCGCCCCATACGCGGGAAGCCGAACACGTATCGATTTTACATCGAGATCGAAGGCTCGCCGGCTCTGCCGCAAGTCGCGGCCTCATTGGAAAAAGCGCGCAGCATCGCGTCCAGCATCCGCAGCGTCGGCAGCTATCCGACCGGGCGTCGATTTGAATCTTGATGCTTGAATACTGTTCTTTGTGCCTTCACTCTCCGCCATGCGCCGCCTCATCCCTCTGCTGCTTTTTTCAGTTCTGATCCTCACCGGTTGCGCGGATCCTATGTTACAGCAACGCATCGAGGACCGTCGCCTTTCCATCATGAGCGAGCCTCGCGGAGATTACTTCATTGGTCGCCGGTTTTACATCGACCACACCCAGTTCTGGGGTTACATCCGTCGTCCCGGCCAGTCATGGGACGATTCCCGTCTGGTGCTGATCAATGAAAACCGCAAGCTCACTCCCGACCGCTTGCCTGAAATGCCCCTCGATGGTGGCCCCGCGCACGGGTTTGACCATAACCGCGAATACAAACTGTCCGGCCACTTCACCGGCAGAAAAGTCTATGATCCGAACAGCGACCTCTACCTGCCCGAGTTCATGCTCACCGGCTGGGAAGTCCGCCATGAATCTCCCGGCTGGCTCTTCCATCCCAGTGAGAAAGCCGACGGCCAGCATTTGCTGCGCTACGAAAAGCAGGATTAAGGCGTTTCTTCTTGCAAGTCACTAGGGCGATTGATCTGGCTCTGCCAGACTGTAACTTGTGCTCCTGCCGCCAGCTTCGTTTTTCAGCAGCACGCCGCGCTCCACAAGAGTTTTGATGTCTCGCAGTGCCGTGTCCTCGGAGCATTTCGCAAGCTTGGCGTATTTCGATGAGGTCAGCTTTCCCTCGAAGCCATCCAGCAGTCGATTGATAACTTTCTTTTGTCTGTCGTTGACTGGTTCTACGTTGATTTTTTCCCAGAGACGAGCCTTATGCAGAACGGTTGAAAGCGCCCCATCGGCCCGATCAATGGCGCGCCCCAGACAACCAAGGAACCATTCCAGCCAGCGCGTTACATCAAGGCTGATATGCTGAGTGCGTTCGAGTTGAAGATAATATTCTTTCCGCTCCGCTTCGATCTGCGTGGACATGCTGTAAAAACGATCCGCCGTCCCATCCGCTCGCGCCAACGCCAGATCAGCGATCGCGCGCCCAATCCGGCCATTGCCGTCTTCGAAAGGGTGAATCGTGACAAACCAGAAATGCGCCACACCAGCTTTGAGCACAGGATCAACTCCAGCACGATCTTCAAACCACGATAGAAAAGCTTTCATTTCATCTTCGAGTTTCTCTGCGGATGGAGCGACAAAATGGACTGTTTCACGTCCGAGCGGGCCGGACACGACTTGCATGTCACCAGCTTCGATTGGACGCCACGCGCCGACAGTGATCCGATGCATGCTGCTCCGGCCAGTAGGAAATAATGCTGCGTGCCAGCCATGCAGTCGCTCCGCCGTGAGTGGCAACGCATAATGCTGTGTCGCATCCAACATCATTTCAACAATGCCTTCCACATCGCGACTTGGAATCGCCGTGCCAGCGTATTCCAAGCCCAGCCGCCGGGCGATGGACGACCTCACTTCTTCCACATCCAGTTTCTCTCCCTCAATCGCACTCGATTTGACCACATCGGAAGTCAGCGTTGAAAGATGCGCCTCTGAGCGCAGACGAAACCCTAGCCCTTCCATCCGGCCCAAAAGTCGCCCCTGTCGATGCCGCACATCCGCCAGCAATGGCGAAAGTTTAGCATCATCCCAATGCAGTTTCGGCCAGTCTGGCAGTTCGTGGATATAGTTCATAATGACCGCATATTATGCGGTGATTGTATCTCACATTCACCGCAAATGCAATTATTCTCCGCTTGTTTTGCGGTGAATACGGCATTTTGCACCGCAATCTCTGCGCATTGCGCTTTGTTTCACACTTTTAATCACGCCGGGCTTTGTTGAGAAAGTGGATCAGTCTTTGGTCGTGTGCCCTAAAGATCGACTGTTTGTCACATAGAGGAAACCCTAAATCGTAATCAAGCTGGTAGGACCACTGAAATTTTCCTGTATTAGCGTCCAAACTGGTCAATTTGCCATTGGTCGAAGTCGCGATTACAGAAGATTCAGAAAGAGAAACACTCGTGAGTTTTTCAATTTCACTAGACCATAGAAGCTTCCCTGAATTCAAGTCAATCGCCAGAAGCTTTCTAGGGTATTCAAGGAAGTAACTGCGATCACCTTTGACCGT
>JAYVQB010000334.1:0-6257 GCA_043757085.1 Verrucomicrobiota bacterium | reverse complement strand
TGCCTGCGACATTCTCTGTTCCGGAGCGTCTGCCGAATTCCTGTCCGCCACCGAGTGACCATGGTTTGAAACGCACGCGTCGGCTGACGAACAATGCGCCCACACCTTTGGGCGCATGAAATTTATGCCCGCTAAGACTGAGATAATCTACCGCCGATTTTTTCATCGACACGGGAATTTTTCCAACAGCCTGCACGGCATCGGTATGGAACAGCGCGCCGCGTTCATGGGCAATGTTGAGGGCTTCTTCAATCGGTGCGATCACTCCCGTCTCATTGTTCGCCCACATCACGCTGACCAGAGTTGTCTTGCCCGGCATCGTCGCGCTGCGAAGGGCGGACAAAATAACGCGACCATCGCGATCCACATCCACTTCCGTCACGGGCCGTCCGGTATCGCTCCAGCGACGCACAAATTCCAGCACCGCGCTGTGCTCAGTCTTAGACGTCACCAGATGCGCCCGGCGCATTTCCAGCGTGACGGCAGAAGCGATGGCCGCGTTGTTCGACTCCGTGCCTCCACTGGTGAAAACGATCTCATCAGGCTCGCAGTCTATCAGCACCGCCATCTGCTCGCGCGCAGTGGTGATGGCCTGCTTCACGATGCGAGCCGAGGCATAAGACGCGGACGGATTGGCGAAATGCGTGGTGAGAAATGGCAGCATCGCTTCCACAACGCGGGGATCGACCTGCGTGGTGGCGTTGGAGTCGAGGTAGATCATGGCGTTGCCACCTTATTCGACATCAGTCTCCGCAGCTTCGTTCGCTTTTGCAGGTCGCTCTTTCAACAGTCTGACCAGACGCGCCGCATAAAAGCCATCGCCATCATTCTCGCCGGGGCGCAACTTCAGTTCGGCCTCGAGCTTCCATTCGTCACCATGCTCGCGGAGAAAGGCGCCGACTTGTTCCTCGTTCTCGCTCGGAAGAATGCTGCAAGTGGCATAGACCAGCTTGCCGCCAGGCTTCACCATCCGGGAATGACTGCGGAGAATGTCATGCTGGATGACATGGAGACGGTCAATTTCCTCGGGACTGAGTTTCCATTTGGTGTCGGGATTGCGCCGCAGGACACCGAGACCGCTGCAAGGCACATCCAGCAGGACGCGATCCGCCGTGATGGCGAGCCGCTTGATCGTCTTCGCACCCTCGATGAGGCGAGGCTCGATAATGCCCACGCCATTGCGCCGCGCACGACGGCGTAGCTCCGCGAGCTTCCATTCATGAATGTCGAGCGCGATGATGCGGCCCTTGTCTTTCATCAGCGCGGCCATGTGCAGCGTCTTCCCGCCCGCGCCAGCACACGCATCCACGACTCTCATGCCCGGCGCCACTTCGAGGAATGGCGCGACCCGCTGTGAGGCGGCGTCTTGCAGCTCGAACAATCCCGCCTTGAAAGCCTGTGTGGCAAAAACATTGCGCCTCATGCGCAAGCGAACGGACTCGGGCTGGCCCCGCACCGGGCCGGCCTCCACGCTTTCCTTGGACAGCACAGCCTGGAGATCGCGCGTTGTGATCTTTAGCGTATTGACGCGCAAGTCCACCGGTGCAGGCTTGTTCAGCGCCTCCAGCATGTCCGGCCATTCGGCTCCGATCTCCTTCGAGCATCGCTCATTCAACCAGTCAGGAATGGATGCCTGCACGGCAGCTGATACTTTCGTAATCTTCTGATCATACACGCTGGCCTTGCTGACCGCACGGCACTCGGCGAATGGCGCAGCCTCTTCACCTTTCGCGATCCAATATGCGGCCCAGACGCGCCATAATCTGTCCTCGGTGATGGCATCTTTTTGCAGACATTCCTTATCCGGCAGCCCGGCGAGATGCCAGTGCCAGCGCCACCAGCGCACAATGTCATACACACTCTCGGCAAAGAGCTTCCGGTCGCGCGCGCCCCATTTCGGATGCGATTTGAAGGCGTGCTCGATGGACTTGTCCGCGTGCGCGCCACGGGTGAAGACATCGGAGAGTGAACCGATGATTTGGGCAATGAGATGATGATGAAGCGTCACGACGGGGACGTGCACTATCACACGGAGTCCGCAAATGCCAACTGCTTAGGATTTTCCATCAGCACTTAATCACAGGTTCAACCAACACTCGGTCCGAAAACCCCCGATTAATCATCGCAAAAAATATTCTTGGCAAGGGAGATGGGGACGGTATGCTCGCGCCCAGCTAATACCGGTGTGCATCACTCGTGTGTTCATATCTAGCCACTTCTACATCCCGTGACGGGAGCCAACCCAAAATCCAGCCATGAAATTTAAATGTCCATCCTGTTCCATGAGTTTGATCGCCGAGGCTGATGCGGCTGGCAAAATTGTGCATTGTCCCGGCTGCAATATTAAGATGCAGATTCCGGAAAACATCGCCCCGGCAACTAGGGGTCAGTCACCGGGCGCGGCGCACTCCCAGCCTTCTGGCGAGAGGCGGCAAGGACAAGCGCCTCATCAGGGCAATCCGAAGCGTGTCGCGTGGAAGGAGCAGGACCCGACCAATCCCAATGCATTTGCAAGTTTCGGTATCGGCCTCGCGCTGGCGGTGGTTTGGTTCATCATCGTCTTCCCGCTCAAGGCTCCGGCAGGGAAAGCGATTGCTGCCTATACCAGTGTTGAATTTCTCGCTAACGTATTTTACAAACATTTAACCGTCAGCTTTGCTAATACGCTTTTCTTTTTCTGGGCGATGACGATCTGCTGGCTCAAGCTCAAAAAGCTGCGGCATCAGCGCGAGGCCTTGTTCCTCGACGCGCTTCCGCGTGAACTTGGCAAGGAGATCAATGCTCAGAACGTCGGCAGCTTTATCGACCATATTTACAGGCTGCCCGTGCGACTGCGGGACAGCCTGATGGTCAACCGGCTGCGCAAGGCGCTGGAGTTTTTCGAGGTGCGGCAGAACGTCACCGATGTGAGCGCGATGATGAACAGCCAGTCTGCGATCGACGGTTCGCGCATCAGCGGCAGTTACATGATGCTGCGGGCTTTTTTGTGGGCGATTCCCTTGCTGGGATTTATCGGCACGGTCGTCGGTCTCTCGCACGCGATTGGGGGAATGAACTTTGAGAACTCGGAGAAGATCGAGGAAGTGATCGGTTCGCTCAAGGGTGTCACCAGCGGCCTGGGCACTGCGTTCGATGCCACACTGCTCGGCCTGGTGCTGGCGGTCACATTGAACTTCCCGCTCAATTCGCTTGCGAAACACGAGGATGAAATGCTCAACGACATCGACGCCTTCTGCAATGAAGTGCTTCTTCCCCGACTGAATGACGGGGCGGGTGCTGGTGGTGGAAACCTCGGGGCAGTGGCCGATTCTGTGGTCAAGGCACTCTCCGGTGCGCAGCAAGAATTTTTGCAGGACCTTAACGCGCTATCGGCGAGGATGAATGAATACGCGGGAAATCTCGACCATCGAATCGAGGTGCATCAGGAGATGGTGACGACGGAATTCGTCACCAACATGACCAAGATGCGCGCCGAGGTGGAGAAAGGGCTGAACGACGCGATGAAGACTACCACACAGTATCTTGGGGCGTTGGAGACCGGCATTCGCGGATTGAATACCGTCTTGAAGGAACTTGGGGACAAGCACGTCATCGTCCAGCAGGTGAAGAAAAAGGGATGGTTCAGTCGGGACTGACAGGGAGCTAAATTCAGGCGCGAGCTAGTGATAACATGAAGAGACGCAGACATCGAGGCGGCGACGAGATCATGTTGATCCCGTTCCTCGACATTCTCTGCTCACTCATCGGCGTGCTCGTGCTCATCATCGTCGTGCTCGCCGTCGCCCAGACGAAGAAGGCAAATGGTCGCTCGCGCGATCAATTAAAGATCGCGGAAGAATTCCTCGCCTTGAAGAAAAAAGAAAAGGAAAGCAGCACTCTTTCTGCGGACTTGGAAAAGAAGATCGAGGAACTGGAGAAGCTAAAAAAGGACCTCGCGGAGAAGGAGGATCGTGTGGCAAAACTGCGGAAGCTTCTCGGCTCCGCAGCGGAACTGAAAACGGTGAACCAGACCCTCATCAAGGAACTCGATAATTTAATGGTCGAACTCGGCGGACTTGGCTCGCAAGAGTCGCAATTGAAAAAGGAAATCGCGGACCTCAAGGCGGAATACGCGAAACGGAAGTCGCCCGTAAATAAGGAATCCAGTGTCGTGATCAATCCCGCAGGATCAGGACTTGCCCGAGGCACCAAGGTATTTTTTGTCGAGGCGTCTGGAGGCCGGCTCACCATGTTTTGGGACGACAAAAACAAGACCTTCGTCAGCGCGGCGCCGGATGTGGTTGCCACTGACGTGGCGTTTAACGCTTTCCTGAAAGCGGTGGCTAATGTGCCGCAAAGCAAACTTTTCTTCCTTCTCCGCGACGACGGCACAGGCGCATACAATAACGGCGCGGGCTGGGCGCAGCAGACTTATGGCATAAAAGATAATCGACTCGGCAAGCTGCCCGCGCCGGGACGGGGCGACATTGATCTGCGGATGTTCCAGGACTTTGCCGGCAAGATCATTCCACCGCCGGAGGCGAAGATTGTCAGTGCGCCTCCCGCCCCACCAAATTAGCACGACGACCATGGCTGGACGCAAGCAACATCAGGGGGAAGAGCTGCCATTTGTCGCGCTCATGGATACGCTGACGAACGTAGTCGGCGTGCTGGTTATCGTGCTCGTGCTCGTCGGTCTCGGCCTCGCCCGCGCGGTGAACAAAGTTTTGTCAGACCTTCCTAATGTGGAGCAAAAAGATCTCGATCAACTGAAGAAAAAAATCACCGAGACCACGCCCCCAGCAGACCCGCAGAAAATTAACGAAGAGTCTGCGAAATTGAAACAGAACGCCGCGAAGCTCGCTGAACAGATCGAGACCATGGATGTGGGAGCGGATAGTCAAAAGGTTAACATCACCAGCATCGAAAAACTACGCGAGCAGATTGAGGCTAGAAAAAAGGAGCGCGACGCCAAGAAGTCCGAAGTGGAGAAGATGCTCGCCGAGCTTGAGCAGATGAAGAAATCACTCGACGCCACACCCCTCGTGCAGCCTCTGCCAGCGACCGTGGTGCGAATTCCCAATCCGCGACCCATTCCTGCGAAGGCTGTGTTTCAGCGCTTTCTAGTGGTAAACAATCGCGTGGTGTTCCTCAACGAACCCGAGGTTGACAAACTCGTCGATCAGGAAATCGCCTTTAATCAACGACAACTCATCAAGAGAGATGAGATCATCAAAGGGGCGGACGGCAAGCCGGTTCTGGTCAAGGGAAAGGGCCTGCAGGTGCAGCAACATAAAATAGTTTACGATCAGTCCAAGCTCATTGCCGATTTTGCTCGCGGTCGCGTTGGCAATCGAGACCTCAAGATCGAACTGCTGCCTGCGCCAAATTCTCCGCAACTTCCGATGAGGCTTACGCCTACCCCGGAAGGTGGCGAAACTATTGCGCAGATGAAAAATCCCGGATCAACGTTTCAACGTCTCATCCACAAATTCAAAACAGAGCCGAACTCGGTCGTCTGGTTCCACATTTATAAAGACTCGCTGCCGACCTATCTCATCGCCCGCGAACTGGCGGATCAGACCGGAGTTCCGGCAGGCTGGGACCTTTATCCAACTCCGTTTTATCAAAAAACTCTCGCGCCATACGAGGTGGATTATACCCCTCTTCCGCCGGGACCCGCTCCGCCTCCACCCCCGCCGGGAACTCCGCCGGCGGTGCAAATCATGCCACCGAAACCGGCGCTGGACTGAGCGCCCTTTAAAGCGATGGCTTCGTAAGTAATTAAAAATAAATTTGCGAGATTGCAGAAAAAAGCTAAACAAAGAGTGCGTATCCTAGTGCCCCATTTTCAACCCATCATGAAACTCACACTCACCGCCTTCTTTACATTAACCTTGATGCTCCAGGCCGAACCGGAGTGGATCTGGACCTCCAAAAATGCCGGCGCCAATGAGCAGGCTGACTTCCGCACGGAGTTCGTCATCGCCGGGGGAATCAAAAAGGCCGACCTGAATCTTACCTGCGACAATGGCGCCACAGTTTTGCTCAACGGCAAGCAAGTGCTGGTCAACAGCAACTGGGATGCCCCCTCGCACGAGAACGTGAAGGCTCACTTGCGCCAAGGAAAGAATGAAATCCTGGTTCAAGCCCACAACGTGGACGGAATCGCCGCCCTTGTTGCCGTCATGGTCATTGAGGGAACCGATGGAAAGAAAACCACCATTGAGACGAATGGCAAATGGCAGGCGGCACCGCACGGGAAGACCGACTGGAAG
>JAYVQB010000333.1:0-1635 GCA_043757085.1 Verrucomicrobiota bacterium | reverse complement strand
GTCGCAGCGATTTCTCCGCGCTCTTGATCAGGCGTGCACTGCTGGCATTGTAATGCGCGACCTCGCGCTTCGGATGATAATGACACGGCACATAGATGCCCGCCTTGGTCACGATCTCCAGCTTGTCGCGCAGTCCGGGCGAGAGCGCGATGGCCTTGCCCAGCGCTTCCTCGACGGCATAGAGTCCGTAAATCTCCGCCGTGTCGAGCGTAGTAATACCGAGATCGACACAGATGTTAATCCGCCGATTCAAATCCTGCGACGTCGGCGCAGGCTCATCAAGTATGCGCCATGTGCCGTAGATGAGTTGCGAGAATTCGGGGCCGTTGGGGGCGATGCGGTGGCGGGGAGTGAACATGAAATGAAATATTCAGAAATTTTTGTTAGTCCAAGGCACTTCAAGGCAGCGACAAATTTTGCGCGCTAAAAAATCAGCAATCTCCGAATGTCTCGGCACCGGTTCCCGGCGACCCGTTTTCGGATTCCAGTAAATGGTGTGTGATCCTCCTTCGCGCTTCAAGGCGCAACCGTGGGCCTCAAGATGGCGGATCAAATCACGCCGCTTCATTATTGCGCAAAGGCAAGTTCACGGGTGACTCCGCCGTGAGGCAGTGTTTTCTCGGCATCGGCCCGGCGATCCTCGATCAACAACTCAATGGCATCGTGCAGATTTTTTACCGCCTCGTCTTCGGTGCGGCCCTGACCGTTTGCCTCCGGCATCTCCGGGCAGAACGCCACATGCCATTCCCCGTCGCGATAAACTCGCGCAGTGAATCGGGGCAAGCCTTGTGTGGTCATGGTTCAAAATAGCATGAGCCGATCAACTCGCAATCATGAAGGCATAGGCAGTTCTCCGCGAACACGTTCCGGTGTCCAGTTCGATTCACGCAATGAGCGCAACGAACGCGCTTCATCCCGTTTCGCCAGACGCTTGCCGCTTTCATCAGTGATAAGTCGGTGATGTTTCCAAAGTGGAACGGGCAGACCGAGCAGTGCTTGCAACACACGATGCAAATGAGTCGCGGGTAATAAATCCTCACCGCGCGTGACCAGCGTGATGCCTTGCGCTGCATCATCCACAACGACCGCCAGATGATAACTCGTCGGCGTGTCCTTGCGTGCGAGCACCACATCGCCCAACGGCGAAGGATCGGCGATGAATTCACCGTGCGTCATATCATTCCAAACAAGCCCGTGTTGTGGGCTGCCAGCCCACCCACTACCGGAGGCCAAGCTGGCCCCGACACTGCAAACAGTCATCGCTTTCTTCAAGTCGAGCCGTAACGCATAGTCGCGACCCGATGCGATGCGCTCGGCGACTTCATCGACAGACAGCTTCTTGCAAATGCCCGGATAAGCAGATTCTTCCGACCCGTGTGGAGCTTGGCCAGCACGCGCGATTTCTTCCTGAATTTCTCGTCGCGTGCAGAAACAGGGATAGAGCAGATTGAGCGCGCGCAGTTTTTCCAAGGCAGCTCGATAATCCGCAATATGTTCGCTTTGTTTCCGCACTGGCGATTCCCATTCCACACCGAGCCATCGCAAATCATTGTAAATGCCCTGCTCGTATTCGGGTCGCGAACGCGCCTGATCAATGTCCTCCAGTCGCAGCAGAAAACGCCCGCCTGCACGCTT
>JAYVQB010000332.1:0-6274 GCA_043757085.1 Verrucomicrobiota bacterium | reverse complement strand
TCCTCTCGCAAGAGGGCGGATATGATATCGAGGTTATTGCGGTGAATGATGCGTCACCAGATGACACGATTGATATTTTGCGCAGCTATTCTGACCCGCGCTTGAAAGTCATCGACCGGCGCGAAAACAAGGGCCATATTTACACCGTCAACGAGGGACTCGCGGCGGCATCAGGAAAATATGTCGTGCGCATTGATCCCGATGACCGTTACCGGCCAGGCTTTCTGGCCAAGACTATTCCCATTCTTGAACAACACCCAGAGGTAGGCTTGGTCTATGGCAACATTGCCCTCATCAATGCGGAAGGCAAAGTGACGCGGGATCGTGCGGACGCGCAGCACGGCGGTCGTGATTTTCAAGGTAATGAACTCATTGCCCTCTTAAAAAAGAACTTTATCTGCGCCCCGACAGTGGTGGCACGACGCGAAGCCTGGATGAGCGCTTGGCCGGTTCCCGATGGATTGGCGTTCAATGACTGGTATTTCAATATCATGCTGGCCCGGAAGTGGGATTATTATTACTGCGATGAGGTGTTGGCGGAATATAGAGTGCATGGCAGCAACTGGCATGCAAAGGTGAGCAAAGACGGCAGCGAGGAAAAATCTGTGATCTGGCTGCTAAACAAAGTCTATGCTGAAATCGAAGCCGATCCGGCACTGGAGAGGGAGAAGCAGACAGCAAGGGGTGCTGTTTATGCTGCCCAATACCTCGACTTTGCTACGAAATACTTTGGTTATGCCATGAATGCTGATGCCCGTCGCTGCTACGCCGAAGCTTTCCGCTGGCAGCCCTCCATTCTAACTCAACCGCGCGTGCTGCGTCAACTGCTGGCCTCGTTTATACCGCGAAGCTGGTATGAAGCAGCAAAACATCTTGCTAAATTACAATTTACCTGAATAAAAATTTCAGCATTCGGAATTAAAATCTTTAAAATGTGAGTCCACATCTTACGCAGTGATTAAAACACCAGAGCAGTCAATCAGGTCAAGCTTGCTTCTTCCGGCAGCCGCCGCAATCTTTGTGGCGGTCATATTTTGGGCTAAGTCAGGATTAGTTCCGGCGGCTTCCACCGGTGATGAAATGTGGTTTTCAGATGCTCCATATTTCTTTCTCAAAGACGGAATCTTCAGGACGCCGATACTCGATGATGACACGGGACGCGGCGTCTGTGAGATACTCCTGAACATGACGGCTATCGTGCAAATTGGGATGCTCTGGCTTTTTGGAGTAACTCCGTTTGGTATTTTAGTTCAAATTGCACTGACTTGCTCCCTAATAATGGTCGGAGTTTATCTTCTTTGCCGAAATTTAGATGCCAGCAAAAATGCCTCAATGCTCGCGAGCGTAGCAATTTGGGGCAGCTTTGTTGCCGAACGTCAGCTTGACAAGCTTCGTTGTGAAGCCTGGACAACCATTGCGACAATTTTTAGCATCCTATTACTCTTAAAGGGCCATCCGGGCAACGGGTTATCTAAGAAGTGGTCACTTGCAATGGCGGGCGTTTTCTTAGGGATCGGGCTGACGGCATATTTTCCCCAGTCACCAGCGTTTCTATTAGCTTGGCTGGTTGCATTTTTTATTCTTTTTGGAATAAACTTCAAGGCGTCAGCGTGGACGGCACTCGGATTCAGCCCGATAGCACTTGGCTACGCAGCATGGCTTGCTGTTCACTGGGGCTTTTTTCAATCCCAAGTTATACATGTGGGCGTTGAACATTACTTATCTGCTTCCAACATTATTTCCCCATTTAAGGCATTGCTTTATCCTAGTGATTTCAGTGTCTGGCTGGAGGCTGTGGAAAACCTTGCCATGCTAAGTGCTGCGGCGCTGTGTGTAATCCAATGCCATGACCGGCGTATCAAGGCTGTAGCGGCAATGGCGGCCACTTCTAGCCTTCCCATGTTCATGTATGACATACCACGCCTGTCTGCTCCGAGTGTTCTCATGATTTCAGTATTATTCGCGTTGGCGGCTAAATCTGGGTCGATCGGACTTCATCCAAGATCACGCATAGCGGAACTGTTCAAAGTATCATTGATAGTTTTGGCGCTTGTGAAACTGTCGCTACTCGCAGCGACAGCGGTTTTGCAATATGAGGGACGACGTTATGACCCTGTGGTAAAAAGCTTGCGAGAGACCATCACACAACCCGGTCCTGTTGCCATAAGCAAACGTGCCTGGCTGGCGCTTCGTGAAATCACAACTGCGGAAAACCTGCATTTCTTGCCATTCACACACCAAACTTTGCCAAACATTCCCAAGGCTGCCAAGGGAGAGGGGGCGCTTCTCTTTTATCGCTATCTCGTTCTGGAGCCAGAAACCTTGCCAACGCTTTACCAACATTATCCTTGGATCAAGCAGGGCATCGCGTCGGGAGCATTCAAACTTGTCAAAAGCATCCGGCCAAAATGCCTCAAGCTGCCTTGGGCACCGCAACATGTTTACAACCTGGATGTTTATGAGCGAAAATGATGGGGTATTCCCCGCATCTGCGACCCACTTTCTGCAGAGTTGAATTCATTAAAGCTACATTGAGGGTTTATATTAACGACTTGATGGGTTTGCCAACAAGCTGCGGCGGTTATGCTTCGAGACTGAGGTCTGAAAAATTGCCCGATGACCATAAGTGCATGGAACAGACCGTCTGAGGCATTTGAAGATATATTAAGGCACTTGCTTTAAAACTGTGAAAGTAGTCCATGTCCCCTTCATTTATGCCCCCGATCTCCGTGGCGGCAGGGAGGAAAATATAGCTGCACTCGGCTGCTTCTTGAATGGGGCAGGAATTGAGAATATCATTGCCGCCCCCGGCCAAAATACATGACAACCCCGGAAACAGCGCTGCCGATGACCGGGTTTGCGGCAGCACAAAATACAAAAAGCAGCCTGATCCCGGTCATCGACGCCTTTCGGTTTCTCGCTGCGTTCTGGGTCGTGATATCACATGCGAGCATTCCGGCTCTCCCGTTGGTTTCCGGCGGGACAGGGCAGGGCGGCCTTGTCAGCAAACTGGCGGCCATGCCCTTTTGTGGGATCGCGGCTGTCATGATTTTTTTTGTGATCTCAGGCTTCTGCATACACTACCCGGCCGCACGGGGGAGACCGCTCCAAGTGAAGCGTTTCTACATGGCACGTTTGACACGGATCGGACTGCCCTTGGTAGCTGCCGTGCTCATCTTCATGCCAACGGGTTTTTTGGATGAGTTGCACCTCATTTTATGGTCGGTTTATTGTGAAATAGTTTATTACCTTGCCTACCCCCTGTTGTTCGCGGCCGTTCGACGTTGGGGTATGCTAAACATTTTTTCCATTTCGTGCATTGTTTTTTCAGGGTTGATTGCTTGGGCCTTGGTGTTTGGCAGCGGTATCCGAGGAAATTTTGCATCCTGGGGTATTGCGGGAACGACACTTCTTGGATTGCCAGTCTGGCTTGGAGGCTGTTTCCTATCGGAGTCTCTGGTGCAAAAGAAAGGCGGCAGCTTGATGCAACGACTGCCGGCCATGCCGCTTTGGATATGGCGCGGACTGATGCTGGTGTTGATCAGTGTGTTCAATGTGGCGCACTTTCACTCTCCCCTGACCTACAAGCTGACCATGCCTCTGATCGGCATCCTCAGCGCAGCGTGGCTCTATCAGGAAATCCGTTGCGCTCATCCGCCCGCATGGCTGGCAGACGCGGGCATGGCTTGCTACTCCATTTACCTGATGCATCAGCTGGGCATCAAATGGGCGGAGAACCTTACCTGGGAACTATTGCCAGTCGTTCGTTGGAGTCTTGGTCTTCTCGCGGCTGCGGTGGCGAGTTATCTGTTTTATCTGGCAGTGGAAAGACCCTCGCATTGGCTGGCCCGCCGACTTGGGCGAATGGTCAATTAATGTGCGGTTCGGCTATAGGTTAAGTAGTCTCCAGTCCCAAAGACGAGCCTCAGGAATGAAAGTTCTCCACATTCCCTTCATATACTATCCCGATCCCTGCGGCGGCACGGAGATTTATGTGGCTGCGCTCTGCCGTTTACTCAATGAGGCGGGCCATGAAAACATCATCGCCGCCCCCGGCAAGGAAATGGCGACCTATGAACATGAAAGTCTGCGGGTTCATCGTTTCGCCACCCATCCCGAGCTTACTCAGGAGATGATGTATGGCACGGGTGATCCCGTGGCGGCCCAGAACTTTGCTAGGGTTCTGGATGAAGTGCGGCCTGATCTGGTTCACTTCCATGCTTTCTCGCCGGGAGTAAGTGTTCTTTGTTTGCATGAAACTCAGCAACGAGGCATAAAGACGCTTGCCACTTATCATACCCCAACCGTCTCCTGTCAGCGCGGCACCTTGATGCAGTGGGGCACTTCACCTTGTGACGGTCAGATGATCGCGAGCCGCTGCAGTGCTTGTTTTTTAAATTCTCACGGCATGACCAGACCGCTCGCCAAGCTGGCGGCTTACGGCTCGCAACTTTCCTGGCCATTTGCACTCTTGCCCGGCCTGTCCAATGCGATGCGTGCTGTCTTAAGCGCGACGCCTCTGATGGCACGCCGCATTGAAGCGACACGCGAGTGGTGGGGCGGCATGTCGCGGGTGATTGCGCTTTGTGAATGGACCAAAAAATTGCTGTTGCTCAATGGAGTGCCTGACTCCCAAATCCGCAAAGTGCGCCATGGCCTGCCAACGCAAGTTGAGAGTCGCACCTCCCTGCGGAATTTCTCCCCGCCGCTCAGGCTCGCCTTTCTGGGTAGGCTGGATGCGAACAAAGGGATTGATTTGTTGATTCAAGCCCTGCGTCTGGCCCCAGAACTCCCAGTGACTCTCGATTTGTTTACCATCGCCCCTGCCGGTGAAGACGCCTTGGGTCAAAAACTCATGGCGCAAGCCAAAGAAGATTCCCGGATCAACTTCCGCCCGCCCGTTCCCGCAGCGGAGGTGGTGAGCACGTTATGTAGTTATGATGCGCTGGCGGTGCCCTCTCGCGGGCTTGAAACCGGCCCGCTGGTCGTGCTGGAGGCTTTTGCCGCAGGAATCCCGGTGGTGGGTTCCGACCTCGGGGGAATCTCCGAGTGGGTGAAGCATGAAGGCAACGGCCTGCTTGTGCCGACAACTACCGCTGCCGCATGGCATGCCGCGCTGTCACGTCTTGCACTGGAACCCGGCCTGCTGACTCGCTTGCAGGCGGGTGTCTGTGCGCCTCGCACGATGCGGGAAGTGGCGGCAGATATGAATGTGATCTACCAAGAAATTCTCACGCCCTGATCTGATGCCTTCGACTGTTCCTGTTTCTGTCGCCATTCCCGCTTTCGGCAACGAGAAAGCCCTGGCCGGCACTTTGCAGCGCATCTTTGCCTGTAATCCTCAGCCGCAGGAAATTCTGTTGCATTATGACGGTGTTTGGGAACCGGATCGCGACTTCAGCGAAGGGGCATCTATTCCAGTGCGGATTTTCCATTCGGTCCAGCAACTTGGACCAGGTGGAGGTCGGCAGCTTTTATTCCACGAGGCCGCCTGTGAGATTATCGCCAGCTTCGACGACGACTCATGGCCCTTGGATGCCGATTACTTTTTCAAGGCAACCGCGATCATGGCCGCCTTTCCCAATGCCGGAATCATTTCTCCGGCAGTGTATCTTTTGGAAAAGCCGGTGCAACCTGTCGCACTGGAAGCAAATTCCGCCCGCTCCTATGACGGCAGTGCTTCGATTCACCGCAGGAGCATGCATCAAAAAATTCCAGGCTTTGTCCCGGTGCCCCAAGCCTATGGCGTGGAGGAAACAGACATATCCCTGCAAATCCATGCCGCTGGTTTTGAAATCATTCAATCGCCCTGGCTGCGCGCGTGGCACGCCCGCCCGCAGGCGGAAAACGCCCACACCGTCCTGCCATGGATCAAGAATGAAGTGCTCCTGGCTTTTCTCCGCTATCCCCTTATTGCCCAGCCTTGGGGCTGGGTGCGGGCGATCCGCCATGTGATGCGTCATCGGCAAGAACACCGCATGTCCGATTTGCTTCAAAGCTTGGGGCAAAGCTTTTCCCACTGCGCCGGATATTCGGGATATAAGAGAACTTACTCACTGGGCGAGATTTGGCGGCATCACCGGTCGCCCGCCCTCAAGTGGGCCTTGGAAGCAGATGGAGGCAGCTCCCATACATTACCCATCGTGTCGGCCAGGCCGGCACCACCCGCCCGCCGGATCCTCTATATCCAATACACCAACCCCGGAGCCTATCCCCCTTTGGAGCACAGCTCACAAATTCTGGCCCGGCGCAGGTGGAATGTGGAATTCTGCGG
>JAYVQB010000331.1:0-1639 GCA_043757085.1 Verrucomicrobiota bacterium | reverse complement strand
AACCAGTCTCATGCGCAGTCGTGATGTTTAATGATCGAGAATCGGCTGATATTTCTTTTGCAGCATTTGTTCTACAGCTTTAATCTTTTCGGAAATCTTCTCGTTCTCCTCGATGGCCAGTGATCTTGACCAAGATATCAACGCATCAACAGGCTTTCCAAGCTTCAGATAGGTTTCGCCAATGTGGTCAAAATTAGTTGGGTCATCTCCGAAGTGTTGTATTATCTTGCCTGTCTGTGCCCGAAGAAGTTCCTGGAGTGCCCGCTCATAATCTCCTTTTCGGAAATAATACCAGCCAAGACTATCAATGTATAAACGTGATTCCGGGCTGATGCTAAGTGCTTTTTTGATTAGTTCACCAGCTTCGTCGAGATGCTCATTGCGCTCAATCCACATATAGCCAAGAGCATTGTAGGATTTGGAGCTATTAGGATTATGTTCAATGTCGCGTTTATAAAGCTCGGCAGCCCGTTCATAATCTCCTGCTTCCTCGGCGGATTGGCCGGACTCATCGTATTTCTTCCAGAACTCGGTGGTTGTCATTTGCAAATCATTTCCAAACAAACGTGAGGAGATCATTTTTAGTTTTGGCAATTTGCGCAGGACATTAATGTTTTCATATACATTGCTTAATGCAATATACTCAAGTTCAGGACAATCTGCCAACGGACTAATATCTTTGATCGGTGCACCTGTTAGCACTATATGTCGCAAAGGCTGACCACGGATGGGTTCAAGGCTTTTTACCAGACTCCAATGGCATTCGAGCCAAGTAAGTTGAAGTTTCGACAAGGGGGTCAAGTCGCTAACTTTGGTGGCATAAATGTGCAATTCCTTTAATGTCGAACAATCCGCCAGTGGTGAAAGATCGGAAATACCCGTTCCTAAGAGGACGAGATGAAAAAGGGGAGAGTCTGACAGTGGAGTAATGTCGGTTACTCGAGTGCTGGAGATGTTTAAAAATCGTAAGGGAGCACCCTTAAGCGGTGTTAAATCGGCCACATATGTAGAAGTGAGACCGAGATTCGTGAGTGGCATCCCAGCAAGAGGTGAAAGATCAGATACTGGCGCAAAATCGAGGTCGAGCTTTGTAAGTTTCATTCCTTTTAGCGGACCAAGGTCTTGCACCTTTGTATTACTGAGTTCCAGCGATTCCAGATTAAGTCCATACAGAGGGGAAAGATCAGATAAAGAAAGCCATTCCCAAAGACGCAATTTTTTAAGCGGCAGACCGGAAAGACTTTTAAGAATAGAACCAAGTTCGGTAGAATCGCTCTGGGCGGGCTTTCCCAAATTCATTTCTGAAATGGGCAGACCCTTAAATGGTGAAAAATCACTTAATTTGAGGCAGCTGAGGTCTAGGCTAAATGTTCCATCTGGGAGACGGTTAACACGTTTTTTACCCCACTCCATTTTCCACCCCACTTGGTTTTTATACTCGCTCAATCGCGCATCAATGGCGGCCTCTGCAATTGCGATATCGGGTTCGAAGATCGCGTTCAGTGGACCGGCTTCGAGGAGGCGGTTCTGGAGGCGCAGTGAGTCGAGGAGTTGTTTCTGGAGGTCTTTCCTCAATCCGGTAGGGCTACCGTTCTCCGCAATCAGGCGATCGCAGAGTGCCAAGTTGACTTTTGCTGAT
>JAYVQB010000330.1:0-1642 GCA_043757085.1 Verrucomicrobiota bacterium | reverse complement strand
TGCGCAGTTCCAATGTGTGCTTGCCGCCGGTCAAGGCTTCGCCGCTGAGGACAAAGCGATTGTCGCCATCAAACAAGGTGTCGCGGGTGAATTTCGCTTCGTGTTTCTTCACGCCATCAAGCACGAGTTCGTAACTGACATCCAAGCTGTTCGCGGTTTCGCCGCTGGCGCGCATGTAATCGGCCAATGCCTCAATGCAGAGCGCGGTGTCGCGCGTGGAGTTCCAGTAAGTTCCGTTGCGGCGATTGTTCACGAGGAACTTGGCCACGCCGGATGCGGTCGCACCTTTCGGGTCCACTTTGCAGAGGAGTTTCAGATAGGTCGCGGTGGTTTCCAGATCATTGCCATACCAGCGCCACCAATAATTTCCGTTGGGCAGGCGCAGGCGCGCGGTCTGGTTCTCGGCGTCCTTCACGAGGAACTGCTCGACGTTGCGCAGCAGCATGTCGCGTTGCTCCTTTTTGCCGAAGTGGTCGAACGCGATGCCGAGCAGGGCCTTGGACTGCGTGCTCACATTCTCGCGCTTGTCATAAAGATAAGCGGCCATGTCCTTGTTCCAGTCATCGGTCTCGGCGAGCACGGAGAAGACGAGCGCGTCATCATTGTCCACGGTGTCTTTCCACGGTTCTTTTTTGCTGCGCGCGTTGTTAAGTTTCATCAGTTCGTGCTGCTGATATTTTTTCAACCAATCAATGCCGCGCGAGATCGTGTCATGCGGGATGGCGACATTGTTTTTCTGCGCGATCATCAATCCTCGCACGACGACGGCGGTCGTGTGAACATAGGACTGCTCGCGTTCGCCGGAGAACCAGCCCCAGCCGCCATCGCGATTCTGCATGTTCGCGAGTCGCTCGGTGCCGACGCACACCATGTCGTTGAGCTTGGCTTCCTTGAAGATGGGATTCTTTTCAAAGTCGCGCGGTCTCTTGTTTTGCGGGCGCTTGGCGATGTCGGCCAGTTTGAGTCCCATGTCATTCAGCACACCGCGAGTGATGACCGAGGGCAGGAAGCGGTTTAATGTTTGCTCCGTGCAGCCATACGGATATTCCGCGAGATACGGCAGCGCATCCACCATCGCGGAAGCGAGCGAGGGCGTGGCGCGGACTTCGAGCACGGTCTGCTCGGGGCGGCGTTGCTCTGGCACGGTGAACTCGATGGTGTTGCGGGCAGCCTGCCCGCCTTTCTCTGTGGGCAAGCTGCCCACAACACCTCCGCGCAGCGCGAGGCTCCATGATTCCGTGCGCAACATGCCATGCACATGCACGGGAAGTGATAGCTCCATCGCGTCGGAGTCTCCCTGCGCGAGCGCCTTCACTCGAATCTTTGCGGTGCCTTCGCGCAATACTTTCGCGCGCCAGTCGATGCGCGTTTCTTCATTGGGTTTGATGGTGACCGTAGCAAGGGTATCTTGCCCTTGTTGATTCTGATCGGGCAAGGGCGAGACGCCCTTGCTACGGATGATCTCAAGATTATCGCCTTCGAGTTCCAGCTTCACGGTGACGTGTTGCTCCTTGTCGAGGTAGTTGTGGACGTTCGCGGAGAGCACGACTTCATCGCGCTCGACAAAGAATCGCGGTGCCTGCAAGCGCACGATCAAGTCCTTGCTGGTGATGAGTTCCGCGCTGCCTTCGCCGACGCGCGC
>JAYVQB010000329.1:0-6286 GCA_043757085.1 Verrucomicrobiota bacterium | reverse complement strand
GAGGCCGATATCGAGCGCGAACGTCAGCTTGATCGTATCGAGCAGGGCGACGAAATGGAAAGCGGCGTCATCAAGCAGGTGCGCGTCTTCATCGCCAGCAAGCGCAAGCTCAGCGTCGGTGATAAGATGGCAGGCCGTCACGGAAACAAGGGCGTTGTCGCCACCATTGTTCCTGAAGAAGATATGCCATTCCTCGATGATGGAACGCCAGTTGATATCTGTTTGAACCCACTGGGCGTGCCTTCACGAATGAACGTCGGTCAGGTTTTGGAAACCCACCTTGCCGTCGCCGCCAAGGCACTGGGCATGAAAGTGGCCACCCCGGTCTTCGACGGTATTCCCGAAAAACAAGTCATGGAGTTCCTCAAGGACGCCAAGAAAGTCCCGGGCTACGAATGGATTGGCCTCAACGGCAAGAGCCTTCTCTATGATGGCCGCACCGGTGAGTCGTTCTCGCAAGAGGTCGTAGTCGGTTACATCTACATGTTGAAGCTCGGCCACCTTGTCGCTGACAAGATTCACGCCCGTGCAGTCGGACCTTACTCGCTCGTTACGCAGCAGCCTCTGGGCGGCAAGGCCCAATACGGTGGCCAGCGTTTTGGCGAGATGGAAGTGTGGGCGCTCGAAGCTTACGGCGCAGCTTACACATTACAGGAACTTCTCACAGTGAAGTCCGACGATGTTCAGGGCCGCACGCGCATTTACGAGAGCATCGTAAAGGGCGACAACTCACTCGAAGCCGGCACGCCGGAATCGTTCAACGTTCTCATCAAAGAAATGCAGTCTCTGGGTCTGGATGTTAAGGTCACAAGCCGCAACACCCCCCAAGAAGGTATCGATATGTTCTCCGCCGCCTCCGGCATGTAATTCAACCCGTCGCATAAAGTCAGCACCCACATCCACATGAGCCCGGACACACAACTTAAGGAACTCTTCGGTGAAACCAACCGCAGCGGCGGATTCGACATGGTTTCCATCTCCGTAGCATCGCCCGACCGCATTCGCAGTTGGAGCAACGGCGAGGTCAAGAACCCCGAGACTATCAACTACCGCACCTTCAAGCCAGAAAAAGGCGGCTTGTTCTGTGAACGTATCTTCGGCCCCACCCGGGACTGGGAATGCGCCTGCGGAAAATACAAGCGCATCAAGCACAAGGGCGTCATCTGCGACCGTTGCGGCGTTGAAGTTACACTTAGCCGAGTGCGCCGCGAGCGCATGGGCCACATCGAACTTGCCGTGCCAGTTACCCATATCTGGTTCTATAAGTGCATGCCCAGCCGCATTGGTTTGATGATGGACATGACTGCTCGTTCATTGGAGCGAGTTATCTATTACGAAGATTACATTGTTGTAAGTCCCGGCAATACCCCCTTGCAACGTGGCCAGCTCCTTACCGAGATGGAACTCCGCGAAGCTGAGGAGCAATACGGCACCGACGCCTTCAAGGTAGGCATGGGCGCGGAAGCTATCCGCGACATTCTTGCCCAGGCGAACCTCACCGACTTGGTGAAGGATCTCGAAGGACAAATGACCAAGACCCGCTCGAAGCAGCTTCGCAAGAAGATCGCCAAGCGTCTCAAGCTCTGCCAAGGCTTCGCCTCATCGCATACCCGCCCGGAATACATGGTGCTGGAAGTTCTGCCAGTTATCCCTCCTGACCTACGTCCGCTCGTTCCTCTCGAAGGTGGCCGCTTTGCGACCTCTGACTTGAACGATCTTTATCGTCGCGTCATCAATCGCAACAACCGTCTCAAAAATCTCCTCTCTCTCAAGACTCCAGATGTCATCATCCGCAATGAAAAGCGCATGTTGCAAGAGGCTGTCGATGCGTTGTTCGACAACGGTCGTCATGGCCGTGCCGTCACCGGCGCGGGCAATCGCCCGCTCAAGTCCATGTCCGACATGCTCAAGGGTAAGTCTGGCCGCTTCCGTCAGAACCTTCTCGGCAAGCGCGTGGATTACTCAGGCCGTTCTGTTATCGTCATCGGTCCCGACCTCACCTTGAACCAGTGCGGTCTGCCTAAGAAGATGGCGCTCGTCTTGTTCGAGCCATTCATTATTCGTCGGCTCAAGGAACTCGGACTCGTCCACACCGTGCGCAGCGCGAAGAAGATGATCGAGCGCCGCACACCGGAAGTCTGGGACATCCTCGATGAAGTCACCAAGGGGCACCCCGTTCTCCTGAACCGTGCGCCGACTCTGCACCGTCTTTCGATCCAGGCTTTCGAGCCGAAGCTTATCGAAGGCGAAGCCATTCGCATTCATCCTCTCGTCTGCACGGCTTACAACGCCGACTTCGACGGTGACCAGATGGCCGTTCACGTCCCGCTGTCCATCGAGGCGCAGATGGAAGCCCGCCTGCTCATGCTCGCGCCGAACAATCTGTTCTCGCCTGCCAGCGGCAAGCCCATCCTCAATCCTTCCCAGGACATCCCACTCGGCTGCTTCGCGCTCACTTATGTTCGCGATCTGCCGCAGCATGACGACGGAAAGAAAAAGAAAGGGCATACCTACCCGCCCATGTTCAACGACGCTTCTGAAATTGAATTCGCCGTCTCCGAAGGCGGGGTCGAACTCAATCAGAAGATTCTTTTCCGCAATCCCGATTACAAGACCACGGGCCGCATCTATGGCGATCCTACGAAGGCAGTTATCGAAACAACTCCAGGCCGCGTTCGCTTCAACGAAATCTGGCCGACTGCACTTGGCTTCTACAACAACACCGTAGGCAAGAAGCAGATTTCCGACATCATCTGGCGCTGCTTCCAGACCTCTGGCCATCAAGAAACAGTCGCCGGTCTCGACCGACTCAAGCAGCTTGGCTTCCACGAAGCGATGCGCTCCGGTTGCTCCATCGGCATCACTGACATGGTGATTCCCCCCGGCAAAAAAGAACGTCTCGCCAAGGCGCGAGAAGAAGTGGACACTGTTGCGAAGCAATTCCGTCGCGGCATTATCACCAATGGCGAACGCTATCAGAAGGTCATCGACATCTGGACCAACACCACTGACGAACTTGCGAAAGAGGTGATGCGCACCCTCGAATACAACGATGGAAAGAAGTTGCACAATCCGCTCTACATCATGTTGACCAGCGGCGCCCGCGGTAACCAGACGCAGATCAAGCAGCTCGCTGGTATGCGCGGCCTGATGGCCAAGCCCAGCGGCGAGATCATCGAGAACCCGATTACCTCGAACTTCCGTGAGGGTCTTACCGTTCTCGAGTATTTCATCTCGACACACGGCGCGCGCAAAGGTCTGTCCGACACCGCGCTCAAAACCGCTGACTCCGGCTACATGACCCGCAAGCTCGTGGACGTGGCGCAGGACGTTATCGTCACAGAAGATGATTGCGGCACCGTCAATGGCATCACTCTCGCCGCCATCTATCAGGGCGACGAAGAAATTGTCGATCTCAAGACCCGCATCTATGGCCGCACCTCGTGCGAAACCGTGCATGATCCCGTCACGAAGAAAGCGATTGTCTCCGTCAACGAACTTATCAGCGAAGATATCGCGAACCGCCTTACGAAGATCGGTGTCGAGAAACTTAAGATTCGGTCTGTGCTCAATTGCGAAAGCAAGCGCGGCTGCTGTGCCAAGTGCTACGGACTAAGCCTCGCGACCAGCCGCTTCTGCCGCATCGGCGACGCTGTCGGCATCATTGCCGCCCAGTCCATCGGCGAACCTGGAACGCAGCTCACTATGCGAACCTTCCACGTCGGTGGTGTGGCTGCGGGTGCCTTTAAGCAACCCGTCATCGTCACCAAGAACGCTGGCTTCGTGAAGTTCACCGACGTCCGCCTTGTGCAGACCGTTGATGGCTCACGCATCGCACTTAACAAAAACGGTGTCCTTACGATTCATGATGAAGACGGTCGCGAACTCGAATCCCACAAGCTAGTCCTTGGTGCCGTCATCACCAAGAAAGAAGGCGACAAGGTCAAGAAGGGCGAGACCATCGCCACATGGGATCCTTACAACGTGCCCATCATCACCGAGAAAGCGGGTAAGATCGAATTCCGCGACATGATCGGCGGCGTCACCGTGACCAAGGAAGTCAACGAAGGGACTGGTAACGAAGAAATCGTCGTCATCGAGCACAAGGAAGACTTGCATCCGCAGGTCATCATCCTCGACTCGAAGAAAGAAGTTCTCGCCAGCTACACCATTCCTGCTGGCGCACATCTTGCCGTCAAGAACCACGAGAAAGTCGAAGGCGGAACTGTCATTGCCAAGACCCCGCGTAAAGCCGCGAAGACCAAGGACATCACCGGCGGTCTGCCACGTGTGGCCGAGCTCTTTGAAGCTCGCAAACCCAAGGACGCCTGCGAAATCGCCAAGATCGACGGCGTCGTGGAAATCGCAGGACTTATCCGTGGCAAGCGTAAGGTTCTCGTCACCGATCCCAAGACCGGTGCGCAGGAAGAACATCTTATTCCCCGCAGCAAGCACGTTCTCGCCATCAACGGCGACATCGTTCGCAAGGGCGACCAACTTACCGACGGACCCGTCGTGCCGCATGAAATCCTCGACATCCTCGGGCCTCAGGCACTACAGGAACACCTCGTCAACGAAGTTCAGGAAGTCTATCGCGCCCAGGGCGTGGAGATCAATGACAAGCACGTGGAGATCATCGTCCGCCAGATGCTACGCAAGGTGAAAATCACCGAACCCGGCGACACCGTCTTCCTCTGGGGAGATCAGGTCGAGCGTCTCGAGTTCGAGAAGGAAAACCTTCGCGTCGTTGAAGACGGTGGCAAGCCTGCCGAGGCTGAACCAGTATTGCTCGGCATCACTAAGGCCAGCCTTGAGACCGAAAGCTTTATCAGCGCCGCGTCCTTCCAGGATACCACCCGCGTGCTTACCGAGGCCGCCACGCTCGCCAGAGCCGACCACCTCCGGGGCTTCAAGGAAAATGTCATCATGGGCCACCTCATCCCAGCCGGTTCCGGTTTCCACACTAACCGCAACTTCACCCTCGAAGAAACCGTCAAGGTCACCTACACCACCGACGGCTCATCCGAGGAAGAAGAAGCCGCCCGGGCCTAAAGAATATGTCGAGGGCTTCCAGTCCTCACAAAACCATCTAACAAAAACGCCCGCTGGAAACAGCGGGCGTTTTTGTTAGGCAACGTAACAACCAACATAGCCCGCGAGTCCCTTCGCGGCGCATTTCCGGAAGATGGGACCCAGACCCGTCGGGACGCAGTCGAAGCTGGAAGCTCTCAACATCTGGGTGACGCAGTTAAACTGTAAGTGTGTATCATCCCCCTTACACCCTTTGACGTATGCTCCATCAGATTGGGTAATGACAACGATACAGGCTTTGGCGATGCTCATACTATGAATCCAATCGGCCTGATCGCGGTGGCTTTAAGCATTTGGGCGTTTGCCGAAGCTTACAAACGTCTCCGCACTAAGATTGTTAAAGTCCGCCTCTTGATTTTTTTCATTCTCGCCCTGCAATGGTTACTGACGGAGCGCGGGCCTTTAGCTCGCAGCCCATCTCTAGCGGGCTGAAGGCGCGCGCTCCGTTTAAGTTGCACTCATTTCACTTCACCGTCCCGGCCTTTACAGTGACCATCTTCGCGGGGTCGAGGTGCTTCTTGATCGCGGCGTTTACTTCATCGAGCGTGAGCGCGTTGATCTTGGCGGGGAATTCGTCGAGCCATTTGACATCGAAGCCGCGTTCGACGCAAAGCAGCAGGCACTCGGATAGGCCCTCGGTGGTTTCCAGGCTGATGGTGAAGGCTCCGGCTACGGCGCTCTTCCGGTAGGCGAGTTCATCGGCGGTGATGCCATCTTTCCACCAGTCATTTAGTTCACGCATGGTGCTGGTGATTCCTTTCTCCAGCAGGGCAGGGGCGAAGGTGCCATGGATGGACCAGGTGCCGGGGCGGAAGCTGTCGTCCTCCATGTGCGCGGCGATACCGTAAGTTAACCCTTCGCGATCGCGCACGTTTCCGATGAGGCGGCTGATGAAGCCTTCGCCGAGAATTTTGGTGCCGACATTGAGCGCGAGCCAGTCTGGGTCATGGGCGCTGACGCCGCTGGGCTGTCCGATCATGATGCTGACGCTGGACTTGTCGGGCATGGGGAAAAGAATTTCCCCGCCATGGAAATCCGATGCAGCAGGGGCTGTCGGCTTGCGCTCGGCCTGAGGCTTCCAGCCGTCGAATGATTTGTTGATTTCTGATTTGAAAGCAGCGGCATCAAAGTCGCCGACGGCGACAAGGTGAGAGTCGCGTGGCCCGTAGTTCGCCGCATGGAAGTTGCGCACATC
>JAYVQB010000328.1:0-1644 GCA_043757085.1 Verrucomicrobiota bacterium | reverse complement strand
GGTATTCAGAGAAGTTGTTCATGGGTGTGGATGATACCCCCATACCCCTTCCAAGCAAGATGAATATATCGGGTGCTCTTTCTCCTGTTGCTGCTAAGATATTCCCGATGTCACACGACAAACATCATCACTCCCCAGAGGAACGCCGAGCCCTGACGGTCCGTCTGCGCAAGATCGCGGGCCAGATCGCCGCCATTGAGAAGATGGTGGCGGAGGATCGCGACTGTCCAGATGTGCTCATGCAGGTCGTCTCCGTGCGTAAGGCGCTAAAGTCATTTGCGGAGATTGTCATCCATCAGCATACGCACGAATGCATTGCCCACGCGAACGACTCCACCACCGGCCAGCGCAAGCTGCGTGAACTACTCGTCGTGCTGGGGCGGTATGTGGAGTAACGGCTGTGGTTAGTTTGTTTTTGTCTGAAGCACAGCTGGCAGAACTCAAACCGAAGGGTTTAAAGAAATAAGGCGCCCAGAGGCGATGGGACTCATGAACATGTCCGTGAAGTGGTGCGGCTTGTTAGGTCCGGTCAGTTAGCGCGCTATTCGGCACCTACCTTGCTCTTTCGCGGAGGTGAATGTTCCAAGTTCCGTGATCCTGAAGGGAGAGTCGTGACCAAGAGGTGCCGTCATTGCTCAGACTAATCTGCATCCGCTCACCTTCGTGTCCCCGGAGGGATGATGCATCTCCCAAAAAATGAAGGAAGAAGAATGTGGCTCCATTTTCTGTCACATCCTTCACTTTGATAATGTAGTGACGACTGTGTCGGTCATAGCCCACGTATTCAACCATCGTGACATAGAAATGCTCGTGTTTATGAGAAGCTTGGACAGGCGTGGACAGACTAAGACATGAAACCCCGATGAGGCATGTAAGGGTAACTAACCTGTTAAGAGTGTAGCGACGTGTGAACATAAATTGAATATTGTTTTAGAATGATGGCCAGTGCATGATGTTTTGCCAGCCATTTTTGAAGATGTTATCTGCCAAAGTGATCGCGATTGGCATCATCGGAGTTCATTAGCGATAGCAATCGCCATAGTGGTCGCCATCATGATAACCGCCACCGTAATAGCTCCCATTGTGAGGCGAGTAACCGTGGTGGTCGTAGTCGTGGTGGCGATAACTCGAGTAGCCTTCGTCGTATGGAACCACACAACTGCTCAAGGTTAAAAGTGCGACACACAGCAGCGCGATGCCGCATAAGGTGGAGGAAAGTTTCATAAAAGGAATGCTTCTCTTTGGATTTGTTTGAGGGCGGTCAGCCGCATGATTGACCTGAATCAACCATGCGGCGGCGATCCGCTACGTTGCTGGTCACGGTCAATCATGGTGGCCGTGATGATGATGTGAGGAACTGTATCCGCCAGAATGCCCATCGCTATAGTCATGCCCGCGTCCGGCATGATCCTGTGCTGCATGGGCATTGTAATCAGAATCTTGGGCATGCCGCGCATCTTGGATGGCGTGGATATAGTCTGCATAGTTGCCGGAGTAGGCTGCATCATAGGCGGCGTGGCGGGCATGATCGCCGTCGTGCGCAGCGTGGTGGCTCGCCGCATCCGCGCGCTCATGGTCTTCTTCATGATGACGATGGTCGGCGCGCAGAGGCACAGCGAGCAGGGTGAGTGCGGCAAGCGCAAG
>JAYVQB010000327.1:0-6297 GCA_043757085.1 Verrucomicrobiota bacterium | reverse complement strand
CTCAACGGCTCAACGGCTCAACGGCTCAACGGCTCAACGGCTCAACGGCTCAACGGCTCAACGGCTCAACGGCTCAACGGCTCAACGGCTCAATATATTGAGCACCTTTTTGGCTGGGTAGCTTTTTCAAGCAAAAACTGCGCTGAAGTTTCCGTCCGCCCTGCGTGTGGCAGGCAGTCCGCGCACCTTGCAGACGCAGGCTGCCATGCTGGCACTCCACCCATGCACGGTGCAGCAGGTCGTTGCCAGTGGCAGACGGCTCCGGTCTCCCTTCGTTTGAGCGGGTGCCAGCTTGGCAGGCGTCCCGCGCAGCGTGCAGCAGAGCACTGCCAGAGTGGCAGACATCTTGGGCACGGTGCTTCCGGCGGGCGGCATCTGGCACAGAGTCCACGCATAGTGCGCGAGGCGTCTGCCACACGGTCAGCCATCAGGATTTTGCTACATCCCATCACTGCCAGCTTCTTTCCCCGTCAGTAAGCAAGCCCACACCCCACATCCTCACCTATTATGGCCTCCAATCCCACCCCCGACCCCATCGGTGAACTCATCGCCGCCGGAGAAGACCTCTGCGACGGTCTTAACCAGCACGCTGTCGCCATCGGCATCGCGCAGAACACCTACGCCTTCGCTCGCGCTGATCTTGACGCGCTCATCGCTGCCCATAACGCGTTGCTGGCCGCGCAGGGCGCGGAGCCTGCCGCTTACGCTGCTTTGCGCAGTGCGGACAGCAACGGCAAAGGCTTCCTCGCCCGCGCCATCAAGGTGCTCGCGATCTCCTTGGGCGACCAGTGGAGCGACGAATGGCTTGCGACCGGTCTGCCGGATAACAGTGTGGGCATTCCACGCACGCAGGACACGCGTTTCGCCGCGCTTGGCGGGATGCAGGCCTACTTCACCGCGAACCCCGCCAAGGAAAACGCCCCGCTCAACGTCACCGCCGCCATCGTCGGTGCGCTTTACCTCGCCGTCTCCGACGCCCGGCAGGCTGTGGGCAACGCACTGACGCTCTCCAAGAACAAGCTCATGGCTCGCGATGCCGCCAAAGACTCATTCCGCACCCGCTTCCGGGGCACGGTCAACGAACTGGAGCAGCGCCTCCAGCCCGACGACGCCATGTGGTATGACTTCGGCCTCAACCGCCCCGCCGATCCCTCGCAGCCCGGCCAGCCCAGCAATGTCCACGCCACCCCGCTCGGCAACGGACGCGTGCTGGTGCAAGTGGACGGCGCGCGCCGCGCCAACAGCTTCAACTATTATAAGAAGCTCATTGGCACCGACGCGCAGCCCCTCAAGCTGCTGAATACGCAAGGCAACCAGCAGACCTTCGAGAACCTGCCCATCGGCGCGACCGTGGAGTTCACCGTTGCTGGTGTGAACAACGCTGGTGAAGGCCAGACGAGCGATCCGGTCAGCGTGGTGGTCGCGTAGGATGCTCAATCTGCGCACCCATGTTCTGAGGGTCTGGTTGGTGCTTGCTTGCTCGGGTGTTCTCAGCGCCAAGAACCAGCCAGACATCGAAGGCCGCATCGTCGGTATCACGGATGGCGACACCGTCACGCTCCTCACGGCAGATAAAACGCAGATCAAGATCAGGCTGGAAGGCATAGACGCACCGGAAAAAAAGCAACCCTTCGGCCAGAAGGCCAAAGAAGAACTCAGCACCCTCATCTTTGGCAAAGACGTGGTGATCCACTGGAAAAGCAAAGACCGCTACCAACGCGTCATCGGGCGCATCAACTGCGCCGGGCTGGATGTGAACCTAGAGATGGTGAAGCGCGGCATGGCCTGGCGGTATGACAAATACTCCAAAGAGAAAGCTTTCATCGACGCCCAAGCCGAAGCCAAAGCTGCCGGGCGCGGTTTGTGGACAGACAAGGAACCCATCGCGCCGTGGGAATGGCGGGCGGAAAAGAAAGCGAAGTAAAGCGCCAGCATAACAGAAGAACAAAATGGCCAACAAGAATCTCATCCAGGCAAAACGCGCTAAGAACGACGAGTTCTACACCCAATTCCCCGACATTCAGAAGGAGATGGAGGCGTATTTGGAATACGACGCCGATGTGTTCCGGGGAAAAGTGATCTACTGCAACTGCGACGATCCGTATGAGAGTCATTTCTTCCGCTATTTCGTCCTAAATTTTAACAAGCTGGGGCTGAAAAGGCTAATCACTACCAGTTACAAGCCTTCGCCCGTCGCCAACACGCAACTCAAATTGTTGGGTGATGACGCCACGCTCTCAAAATTAAAAGGGCGTCCGAAAATCAACGCTAATAAATTTATCATTAACCAAGTGCGCGGCATTGATGGCGACAGCGGCGAGTCACCATTAAAAGTGATTGCCAAGCGGCTCATGGAAAACAAGCACAACGAGTGGTCGCCGCTAAAAGATGGCGGCGATTTCCGCAGTCGCGAGTGCATCGAGCTGCTTAAACAATCCGACATTGTCGTCACGAATCCGCCGTTCAGCATGTTTCGTGAATTCCTGAAACAACTATTCAAATACAAAAAGAAGTTTGTGGTTATCGCCAACATGAATGCAATCACCTATAAAGAAATCTTTCCACAGATAAAGGAAAACAAGCTATGGCTTGGTGTGACGAATTTCAATACAGGCATGTATTTCTATGTCCCTGTGAATTTTAAGTATGCAGCCACATACAAATTCGAACGTGAACGTGATGGTGTAAAAGTGAATCGTGTGCCCGGTGTATGTTGGTTCACTAATCTTGACCACGGGCGTCGTCATCAGCCGCTACCGCTGATGACGATGAAAGAAAATTTGAGGTTCAGCAAACACAAGGAAATTAAAGGCAAGCGGAAGTATCTAAAATACGATAACTACGATGCTATCGAAGTGCCGTTCACAGACGCTATTCCAAGCGACTTCGACGGCGTGATGGGAGTGCCAATCAGTTTCTTGGACAAATATAATCCTGACCAGTTCGAGATTGTCGGAACCCTCGACTCTAGTGACCCAGACAACCCATACAGGACAAAGTGGTATTCGTCACAGGACCAGAAAGACGCATTCTTTCGTCGGTTCGGCAAACTTGGTAGTTTCCCGCTCAACATGTCTGGCGTCATTAACGATGCCAAGGTCTATAAGCGCATCCTCATTCGCCACCGTCTCAATCAAACCGTTAAAGATAAGAAAAAATGAACACCGCCCTCAAAACCGACATCACCGTTAAAGAAATCTGCGACGGGTTTGTTTATAATGAATTGGAAGGAAAAGGACTTTTTGGATTGTCGGGCAAACTAACAATTCAGCCCGAGTATCAGCGCAATTATATTTATAAGGAGGCGGGAAGGGAAGCGGCGGTCATCGATTCTGTGCTCAAGGGTTATCCGTTGGGCTTGATTTATTTCAACAAGGTGGGCACGGACACGTTTGAAGTTCTGGACGGGCAACAGCGCATTACCAGCCTAGGGCGCTTTGTGAACGGCGATAAATTTTCTATCAAAGACGAGGATGGGAATGAGCATTATTTTACTGGCATGGATAAGAGTATGAGAGAGAAAATTTTAGACACCACACTGACCATTTATGAATGCGAAGGCGATGAAAAGGAAATTAAGAAATGGTTCGAAACAATCAACATTGTCGGCGTCCCGCTTAATAGGCAGGAACTGTTCAACGCGATTTATTCAGGTGAGTTTGTGACGCTGTGCAAGGCGGAGTTCAGCAACAGCCAGAATTCCAACATCCAGAAATGGGGCGCATACATCAGGGGCAGTGCCAACCGGCAGGATTTCCTGGAGTGCGCGCTTGAGTGGGTAAGCAAGGGCAACATCAGCGATTACATGAGCCGCCATCGCTCCGACAAAAACATCAAGGAAGTGAAAATGTATTTCAACAGCGTGATCGACTGGGTGTCGGGCGTATTCGAGGACGTGGAGAAAGAGATGTGCGGATTGCAGTGGGGAAGGCTTTACGAAACATATCACAAGAAGGCCTACACTCCCGCGAAGGTGTCGGCCCAAGTCCATGAACTCTACGGCGATCCTTACGTGAAAGACCGCAAAGGGATTTATGAATACATCCTTGGCGGTTCAACGGATACGAAATTGCTGGATGTCCGTGTCTTTGATGACGCCACCAAGAAATCCGTGTATGCGGCGCAGACCAAGACTGCCGAATCGAAAGCGAAATCCAACTGCCCTCTTTGCGCCATCGGACATGACGCGAGCAAGGGCAAGATATGGAAGCTTATTGATATGGACGCTGACCACGTCACTGCATGGAGCAAGGGCGGCGGGACAAATAGCAAAAATTGCCAGATGTTGTGCAAGTCCCACAATCGGGCGAAGGGCAATCGGTGAGCGGCTATCACATGTGCACATAAGGACAGGTAAAATAGTTGCACGCAGTCGCTTTGCGTCGTGGAGTGCGACGGTCCTGCGGCGCTTTCTCAGGCCGGATGCGGAAACTATTCCGTGTGCGGCAGTCAACGGAGGTGGAGGAACTCAGAGGCCGTTCGAAAGCGGCGCAGGAGCGCACGCACTCCAAGACGCTGGCGCGTGATTCCATGCTCCACAGGCGGGCAAGCATCTGGGGTCTTTGCCATCAGCCCGGAACTCATCAGGTGCATATAGGGGCAGGTAAAATCGTTGTGAACTTATCCCGAATTCCGAAGTTATAGCCCCGAATGGGGCGTCATATGCCAGCCCAGGGCAACGCCCTGGGTTTCAAGAGTGAAGAAATTTAAGCCCTGAAGGGGCGGCACAAAATTGTGCGGGCCAATTGTCTCGCCCTTTCAGGGCTGAGCATCATCTCCATGCATTACCCAGGGCGTTGCCCAGGGCTGACTTGTGGCAGACCTTTGGCCTGCAACTTCGGAATCCGGGATGAATGCTACACCCCCTTCGACAATCTTGTTCTCCCTCGCGCCGAACGGGCGCGACTTCGGCGACACCGTCCCATTCGTAGGGTGCGCGGGGTTTATCGCAGTAGAGCCTTGAATCCCGCCTACTCAAAGTGAGCATCCCCAGTTAGCGCCTCACGCAGGTGACGCTGGCGCATAAGGGCGAAACTTAGGCAGTCTGTCATCTGCCAGGACTTGTCGCGGTGGCGGTCTTCACGATAACAGGAGGGGAGATGGGGGTGATCGCTTGAGGTGAGGCATGAGAAGATGAGGCGGCACTTGCGCATTTTTTGCGGTGGAGGTATCGTCACGCCATGACGTCCCTTGCTGAAATCGAATCCGTCGTGGATGCCCTGCCTCGCCGCGACCAGCGGAAGCTGTTCAAGCACCTCGCTGTGCGGCTTGATACGAAGTCCGCCAAAAAGCCCGTGAAGAAACTCAGTCTGCATGACCGGATGAAGGATTTCTGTGGCATCGTGGACTCCGGTGTGCCCGATCTGGCGACGAACCAGAAGCACATGGAGGGCTTTGGTCGGTGGCGGACGAAGTGATCATGGATACCGGCCCTCTGGTCGCCTATCTCGACAAGCGAGAGGAGCACCATGCATGGGCAGTAGGTGAATTTGCGCTACTCTCGAATGCGGTGGTGTCCTGTGAGGCTGTCATCACTGAGGCGTGTTTCCTGCTGGCTCACCTTCCGGATGCGTTGCGGGGTGTGGGAGAATTGATGCGGCGCGGCATCATCGAGTGCCGTTTCGATCTTCAGACAAATCGTGCCCGTGTCTTTTCTTTGATGCACAAGTATGCGGACACGCCCATGTCGCTGGCAGATGCCTGTCTCCTGTGCATGGCGGAGGACAGGCCGCGCCCGCGCGTCTTCACGCTGGATTCGGATTTCAAAATCTATCGTCTCCACAGCAGGCAGATGATTCCGGTGATCTCTCCTGTGTCACCGCCGGATTGAAGGATGCCCGACCTAGACCTGGCTCTGGAGGTCTTCGCCAAGACAGGACGGGAACTGGGCGTGGTTCAGGCTCGCTGCTCGCGCCGACGAGCGAGCTTGAGCATCGCCTTCAAAAAAGGCGAGTCCTCAGGCAACGGCTCCAGCGGCACGATGCCTACGCGAGTCCCCTCGGCAAGAACCACTCCGCGCGGAAGGCGGATGATCGAGCCAGTAACTTGGCCTTCTAGTTTGCGGGCAGCCGATGTTTTCATAAATGGAGGATACGCGGAGCCGTGAAAAATGGCAAGCAGAGCATGGCAGTTTCCCGACTACTCCCAATACACCCCCTTCAACAATCTTGTTCTCCCTCGCGCCGGACGGCCGGACTCCGGCGACACCGTCCCATTCGTAGGACAGGCGGCACTTGACGCGTCCGTGATTGGCGGCGACTCTTTCCCGTCATGGAAGCCACGCTCGACTACGCTGCG
>JAYVQB010000326.1:0-1644 GCA_043757085.1 Verrucomicrobiota bacterium | reverse complement strand
AGCCCGGCCCGTCCAAGTCATCGCGCGAACTGGTCTTCGGCGATCTCTGGGAGTTCGATCCTGCGCCGGAGACGGCGGACCCGAAACTGAAGTCGCGTTACGATCTGTTCATCAATGGCAAGTTCACGCCGCCGTCGGGCGGGAAGTATTTCCCGACGATCAATCCGGCGACAGAGAAGAAGATTGCAGACATCGCGCTGGCGAACGCTGCGGATGTGGAAGCAGCTTACAAGGCGGCACAGAAGGCTTATGATTCCGTGTGGGGCCAGATGCCCGGACGCGAGCGGGGCAAATACATTTACCGCATCGCGCGGCTGTTGCAGGATCACGCGCGGGAGTTTGCCATCGCGGAAACGATGGACGGGGGCAAGCCTATTAAAGAGTCGCGCGACTTCGATGTGCCGATGGCGGCGGCGCATTTCTTTTATCACGCGGGCTGGGCGGACAAGCTGGAATACGTCGCACCGGGGCGCGCGGTCAAGCCGCATGGGGTCGTGGGCCAGGTGATACCGTGGAATTTTCCGTTGCTGATGATGGCCTGGAAAATCGCGCCCGCCTTGGCGATGGGCAACTGCGTGGTCATCAAACCGGCGGAGACTACGAGCATCACGGCACTGAAGTTCGGCGAGCTGTTGCAAGAAGCGGGACTGCCGCCTGGCGTGGTGAACATTGTCAGCGGCGCGGGCGAGACGGGCGCGGCGGTGATGAATCATCCGCTCGCGGCGAAGGTCGCGTTCACAGGCAGCACGGACGTGGGCAAGATCATCATGCGCTCGCTGGCGGACACAGATAAGAAGATGACGATGGAGCTGGGCGGCAAGGCGGCGAACATTATCTTCGATGACGCGCCGATTGACCAGGCGGTCGAGGGCATCGTGAACGGCATCTTCTTCAATCAAGGCCACGTCTGCTGCGCGGGTTCGCGATTACTGGTGCAGGAAAGCGTGGCCGATCTCGTCCTGACCAAACTAAGAAACCGCATCAAAGTGCTGCGTGTGGGCGATCCCCTAGATAAGAACACGGATGTGGGCGCGATCAATTCCAAGGAGCAGCTCGATAGGATTCGCGAGTTAGTGGACAGCGGTGTCAAGGAAGGCGCGGAGTTATTCCAATCGCCCTGCCGCCTGCCTGCGAAAGGCTTTTTCTTCAAGCCCTCGGTCTTCTCCAATGTCACCATGAGTCACCGCATTGCCCGCGAAGAAATCTTCGGCCCCGTCCTAAGTGTGCTTACCTTCCGCACAGTGGATGAGGCTATTGAGAAAGCTAATAACACGCCGTATGGACTTAGCGCCGGCGTATGGACGGATAAAGGATCGCGCATCCTGAAGATGAGCACCGAGCTTAAAGCCGGTGTCGTGTGGGCCAATACCTATAATAAGTTCGACCCCGCCAGCCCCTTCGGCGGTTACAAAGAAAGCGGCTTTGGCCGTGAAGGCGGCAGGCAGGGTCTGATGGATTACGGGAAACTTGAGTAAGAGGGAAACAAAGAAGGAAACCACGAATGGACACAAAGGAGCACGAATATTTTTCTGACAAGCTACTGCATGGGCAGTTGGTCTATGACATCGTCGGAGCGGCTCTGGAGGTTATGAAGGAATTAAAACATGGCTTGCATGAGAAGCCATATGAGAATGCGCTGGTGGT
>JAYVQB010000325.1:0-6315 GCA_043757085.1 Verrucomicrobiota bacterium | reverse complement strand
TTCGTCATCTCTGGGTTGTTAAGATTTTTGATGACAAAGGCGATGGCGTCACTTTTAGTAATCATTCATCAATTATCGCCGAAGTAGCTCAGCGGTAGAGCAGCGCATTCGTAATGCGCGGGTCGCGGGTTCGATTCCCGCCTTCGGCTCCATTACAATCCATGCCCATTACACCCGATCAAGCATTGGCGATCAAAGTGAAGCGCTGGGAGAGACTTCTCCACAGGGCGGCAGTGTCATTGGCCATTCTGGCCGCGGTGGCGATGATATTCTTTCTGACACGGCTGATTAAAAGGCGCATCGACGACAGGGCGAATGCCAAGGAAATGAGCCGGCGTGAGGAGGCTGACTATCACTCTCGCAACATCTCAGGTGGCGCACTCGACGGAGCGCCGGGAAAAAACAGCAAGACAACTCCGGCGCGATCCGTGCAGCCAGTGAACAATATTGTCGATCTCTCCTTCAAAAAAAAGCCGGCGGCTGACAAGACGGACAAGGAAGACTCCAAGCATAATACTCAGACAGACAAGCCGCGTCAGACGACTGCACAGCCCACGGCGATCGATAATCTTCCTCAAAAACAGAAGGACATCGAAAAGCTCATCAAGGAATTTTTTGATTCAACTCGCGTTGCCCAGATGCTGCCCATTGTGCGCGATGCCCGGCGGGTCCGGCCGCTTATGGAAGAATACTACCAGCGTAATCCCATCAAGCAGCGTTTCTGGCGGGGCATCAGTTGGATCATGCCCATTGATGAACCCGGTTTCAGGTTCGCTTTCGTCGAGGTCATGTTTGACAACTCCCTCCCGCTCCATGTTGTCGTCGAGGAGACATCGGCGGGCTTTCTGCTGGATTGGGAAAGCTCCGTGCAATATTCCGAGATGGGCTGGCAAGAATTTCTCGTTGAACGGCCCGACCAGCCCAAGATGTTCCGTGTCATTGCCAGCAAACCTGAAGGCACACCGGATGAACCCGCTGACGACCAGATTTCCGTGCTGCAAATCCGGCATCCCCATGAGCCCGGCGCCATCAATGCGAGATTCGATGTCAAGAATCCGCGCTTCGCCTCGCTCATTAAACAAATGAAGCTCAACCACTGGAAAGATGTGCCCGTCACCCTGAACATCTATTTCCCCGCCACCAATGCCGTCAGCAACGAATTGCAGATCAGCGGAGTCGTTGGCAAGGGCTGGCTTAATCTTGCGAATTAAGCGCTCATCCTTGCTTCAGCGCTCGTATTGAGTGTTAGATGGCACCCGATATGTCCGCGCCTGCATTCTTTGATTCCCATATGCACACAACGCTGTGCAAACACGCCCTTGGGCAGCCTGAAGACTACGCCGCGCGCGCCCTGGAGCAGGGATTGCACGGTATCATCTTCACCTGCCACTCGCCCATGCCGCAGGGCTTCTGGCCTCACGTGCGCATGAGCGATGCGGAGTTCGATGATTATGTCACCATGGTCGAACGTTGCCGCAAATCATTCGCCGGTGAACTCGAAGTGCGGCTCGGCATGGAGAGCGACTACTTCCCCGGATACGAAGACTGGATCGCAAAACTCCATCAACGCGCAGAGTTTCATTACTGCCTCGGTTCCGTCCATTGGCAGGGGCCGGAATATGGCGCAATGTTTAACCCCAAAGACGAGCGCGCCTTCAGAAAAGCCTACTGGCAGAACCTCGCCGCATCGGCAGAGACCGGGATATTCGACAGTCTCGCGCATCCCGACCTCATCAAGAATTATCGTTCCGCCACTTGGCGCTTTGAAGAATCGGAAGAAGACCTCGCCGCCGCACTCGACCGCATTGCTCTGACCGGCGTGGCCATGGAACTGAACACCTCCGGCGCGCACAAAATGTATCCCGAAATGAACCCCGGGCCGCAAATGCTTCGCCTGATGCGCCAGCGGAACATCCCCGTCGTCATCGGCTCCGACTCCCATGTCGCCCGCCGCGTCGGCGAGAATTTTGTCACGGCACTGGAGACGCTGCGCGATGCCGGATACGAAAGCATCAGCGTCTTTGAGAACCGCCGGCGGAAAGACCTGCCGCTCGCAGAGGTGCTGGCGGCACGGCTGATAGCGGAAGCCGAGATGGCGGTGGTGTAAAGGTTGTTGATGTGGAGACTGCGGAAGTGCTGCACTGGCCAGAGCACGGTGCGATACACAGGTCGGAGGCGCTGTGCCACAGATGCGGCGACTACTGCTTTGGCTAATCAACAAAAAGTGCGGCAAGAAAGGTATTGAAGCCCGGTCGTTAGGCTGTTTCTTGCCGTAACTGATTTTATCATTTCACTCCATGACCAACTCCTACACTTGGGCCACGCACTTCCGCGAACTCTTCCACCGTTGCGTTGAAAAATACAAGGGAGGTGCGTCTGATTATGTCGCATGGTTCGCCGCGGACGATCTGGAATTTCTCCAGTCGATCGGCTGCCAGCCGCGCGAACTGTTCGATTTCGTGGAGGATCACGTGAACGGGGCGGGGGAAGAGCCGAGCGCGGAGACGGCGCTGCTGGTGGCTGCGGCACGCAGGGATTATTTTCTGGTCGAGCAAAAGGGCGTGGCCAGCACGAGCACAGTCAGTCCCTCGGCGCTGCCCTCGAAGACGGCGGAGATGGAGGGCGTCGTCTGGCTGCCGCGCATCATCGCGAAGGCCACAGCGAAATTGCGCGGCGAGATGGACCCGGACACGATGTTCGGTTGCGGTGGCGACCGGGCATTTCTGAGTCGGCATCGACTTCACCCGGCGGATTTTCTGCGCGTGGTGTGGTCGGCGCGCGGCGACAACGGGAAAGTGCTGGCCTTTGTCAAAACGGGAAGTTCTGCTTGATGCATCCAAGGCAAGTAGGTGTTTGCCTTTTTCCGCGGCATCTCTAAACTGACGCTGGTTCAAAGCATTTATATATCTTCATCCATTAGCAATTTTGCCCGACGCATTTTTATCTTCATTGCCCGTCATTGATATCGGACACGGCGTCCGTCTTGATGGTGCGCAGCCAGTCTTCATTCTCGGACCCTGTGTGATCGAGAGCGAGGCATTCGTCCGGGACATGGCGAAACGGCTCAAAGTCATTGCTGATGAGCTGAAACTGAAATGGATTTTCAAGGCGTCCTATGACAAGGCCAATCGCACCAGCATCAGTTCCTTCCGCGGGCTGGGCTGCGAAGCGGGCTGTGAACTGCTCGCGGACATCGGGCGCGAAATCGGTGTGCCGGTGACGACAGATGTCCATAGCCCGGAAGAGGCCACGCTGGCTGCGCGCTGGATTGATCTGCTTCAGATTCCCGCCTTCCTCTGCCGTCAGACTGATCTCATCTCCGCAGCAGGCGCAACGGGGCGCGCGGTGAATGTAAAAAAGGGGCAATTCCTTGCACCGTGGGACGTCAAAAATATCGCCCAGAAGCTTTCGTCCGTGGGCTGCACCAATTTTGTTTTTACTGAACGCGGCACGACCTTTGGGTATCAGAACCTTGTAGCGGATATGAGGTCATTATACTGGATGAGGGAACTGGGCTATCGCGTGGTCATGGATGCAACGCACTCGGTGCAAAGACCGGGCGGACTTGGCGGCACCACCGGCGGCGACGGCAAGCTGGCCCCAGTGCTGGCGCGCGCGGCGGTGGCGGCGGGTTGCGATGGGGTGTTCATTGAGACCCATATCAACCCCGCCGAGGCGTTCTCCGATGGCCCGAATCAAATATCGCTCGCGGAGTTGCCTGCATTGTTGAAACAGTTGCTGGCCATCCATGAAATCACTAAAGCCTGAGTCAATGAGATTTGTCCCTACCATGAGTGGCATCGCGATGGCTATCGTGCTGGGAATTTTCACGTTTGCAGAAGCGGCGGACAACGGAACCAAAGGCAATCCTGAGACCGGCAAAGAGAAGTCTTCCGAGAAGTCAAAGAAACCAGATGAAAAATCCGAGGCTCCGAAGGAGAAGGTGAAAGAGGCGCAGGGCTTGGGATCTTTCGGCAAGGTGCTGCCAATGGGAAAAAAAAACCTCGACGTCAAAATCCCCTCATTCAAGGAGGGCAAACCCGATTCCTTCGTCCGCGCCGGATCCATGACCCGTCTGGATGACAATCAGATGGACATGGAGCAGACAGACATCCGCCTATATGGAGAAACCCGCGAGGGGGATTTGCGCGTGCAACTTCCAACCGCCATCTACGACATGAGCACGCAAATTATGACCAGTGACACTCGCAGCCGGATCAGTCGCGCGGACTTTCAGCTTGAGGGCGACACGTTGGTTTTTGACACACGCTCCCGGCAGGGCAAAATGACAGGCCACATTCATATGATCATTTACGATGCAGAAACGCTTAGCAAGAAACCTGATGCTGCCGCAGGTAAGCAACCGGGCGCTGTTGAATCCAAAGGAAAGAAATGACATGAAAAAATTACCGCTATGTCTTCTGGTTATGACACTCTCGCATCTTGCGTGGGGACAGGCCGGCAGTGTTCCAGTCGCCTCCATTCCCAAGGCCACGGCCGTGGATGTTGTCGAAGAAACCGGGCGTGTGCTCAAGAATGCTGGGGCCGCCGGGCGGACTGAAGCTGAAAAAGTTTCGCTCGACCAGTCCGCAGGAAGGACTCGCCTTGATCAGGCGGTGGAAAAATCTCAAAGCAAGACCGAAGACCGCTCTGGTGTTGCAGAAAAAGCCATGGTGGACGCGGCCAATCGCAAGATCGACCCCGCGCTGGACCGCGTGGCCCCGGAAGGCAGGGTGCTGATCGCACAAAGCGCCACCGCCCCGGCCTTGCGCGCGCCCGATTCCGCCGATGCCACACCGACGGCAGTCAAGGCCAAGGCCGTTTCAGAAGAAGGTGCCGCCCCCATTCCTCTCGTCCGCTCCAAGCGCGACAGTGAAGCTGCCGCTCCTGCCGTCACGAAGCCAGAGAAACCCAATGCGGCAGGAGAGACGCACATCGACATTGTCAGTCAGGGTGCCTTGTATTTTGATTCTGCCCAGTCTATGGCTGTGTTTACCGATGACGTGGTGGTCAATCATCCTCAGTTTCATCTCACATGCGATGAACTTCAGGTTTACATGCTGAAGGAAAACGAGAAGCCCGATGACGCTGCCACGGCCAAGCCCGCAGCGCCAGTTGAAGCGCCCAAGTCCAACCAGGACAGCAGCGTCAAACAAGCCATCGCCACCGGGCGCAAAGTTGTCATCCAGAAATTGTCCGAAACAGGTGAGATGCAGATCGGCATATCTCGCAGTGCCACTTACATAGGTGAGAGCGGGGATATCATTCTGCGTGAGATGCCCCAGGTTCAGCGCGCCAGGAATCTCATCATCGCTACCGACCGCTCGACTTACATGATCCTCAAGCAGAACGGCGAGTTGAAAGTGCATGGTCCGTCCCGCACTGAGATCATTCAGGAAGCGGCCAAGAAAACCAAAGAACCTGCTGCAGCTGCGGTGGGCAATGTTGCGCCAGTGCCAAAACCAGCTTCCGTTGTCAAAGCCCAGCCTGCTGACAAACCCAACGTCACTGTCAAAAAGAAAGACAAGGGGGTAAAGCCGTGAAAAAGAGCAATTCCCCAAAATCAGTTGCTGATGATGGCCGGATGAATGTCCGCTCCATCACGGAGACGGACCTCCAGAATGCCGCCAGCAATGCGGACTCAGCCGCCGGAGTGGATGCATCCAAGAACGATATTCTTCTTTATACCAAAGGCTTGAAAAAAGTCTATGACGGTCGCGCGGTCGTCAACGGAGTGGACATTGAGGTTCGCAAAGGCGAGATCGTCGGCCTGCTCGGCCCCAACGGCTGCGGCAAGACCACCACTCTGCGGCTGATTGCCGGCTTTTTGTCGCCCGACGCGGGTGAGGTGCGGGTTTGCGGCCAGACCGTGGGCACCGGCTCGCTGGCGGCGCGCCGGCACATCGGCTACCTGCCCGAGAAGCCGCCGCTCTACGACGCCTTGCGGGTGGCCGACTACCTGGACTTCGTGGCCGCAGCCAAGGGGTTGCGCGCTGCGGCACGGCGCACAGCGGTCGACCGGGCGATGAACGACTATGCGCTGACGGCGGTTGCCGGCAAGATCATCGGCACCTTGTCTAAGGGTTACCGCCAGCGTGTCGGGCTGGCACAGGCCATCTTGGCCGAGCCCGAGGTGCTGCTGCTCGACGAGGCCACCAACGGCCTGGACGCGCTGCAGATCGTCGAGGCACGCGGCCTGATCCGTGCCGGCAGCCAGGGCCGGGCGGTGCTGTTTTGCAGCCACCTGATGCAGGAGGTGGCGGCCCTGTGCGACCGGGTGCTGGTGCTGCATGAAGGCCGGCCGGTGGCGCTGGG
>JAYVQB010000324.1:0-1649 GCA_043757085.1 Verrucomicrobiota bacterium | reverse complement strand
GATCGTTGCCGACTGCGTCGAGCAACTGCGGGACGAGCATCTCTCCGAGAACCTTGCGACCTTCATAGATGGTGGCGTCATTGCCGCGAGAGAAATAGATGCGCTCAAATGAACAAGGCGTGGGCGTGGCAGGCTCAGCGAAGGGCGCAATGGTAAAACGACCATCACTCTTGATGACGGCTACATTGGCCGCCGGAAGTTCCATGGTGTCCGCCTCGCTCAACTCAAAGACGCTGCGCAAGGCCGCGCGCTCGGATGCGAAGGCGACAAATTCATCTGAGGCGGCATAGAAGCACGGACGGATACCATGCGGATCGCGCATCACGAAGAGGTCTCCGTTGCCGATAGCCCCGGCAATTGCGTAACCGCCGTCCCAGATGGCGGCAGAGTCGCGCACGACCTGCGCCACATCCAGACGACGGCTGATTTCCGATGGGATGTCCAGACCATCCATCTTGTCGCGAAGCTCGTGATAAAGACGGGTGTGCGCTTCATCGAGGTGGAAGCCGATTTCCTCCAGCACCGTCTGCGTGTCTGTGTCCACGACCGGATGCTGACCGCGACGACGCATGACGTCGTTTAGCTCGCGGGTGTTAGTCATGTTGAAATTTCCCAACACGATGAGGCTGCGGGTGGGCCAGTTACTGCGGCGGAGATAGGGATGGCATGCGGCCTTGCCGAAACTGCCACTGGTGCCGTAGCGCAGATGGCCGAGGAGAACTTCCGCACCGAACTCAAAGTGTTCTTTGATGGCATTCGGATCGCGCTCGAAGGGCACCATTTCTGTGCCGCGCTCTTCCGCAAGATGCTTGCGCTGCTTGTTGGACTTGCGCGAGATGTCTCTGAAGTCATCCATCACTTCGCCGAAGACCTCTTCAAGCGAATCGTTTTTGCTAGAACGAACACGAAACATGTAGGGCTGCCCGGGTTCCATATTGAGCTTGCAACAGCCAATGCCCATGCCGTCCTGGCCACGATTGCGCTGCTTGATCATCAGCGCGTGCAGCTTGTCCAGACCCCAGAGCGCATTCCCGTATTTGTGTTCATAATAAGCCAGCGGCTTTAGGAGCCGCACGATGGCAATGCCGCACTCGTGCCTGATAGGGTCGCTCATTCTTCGGGTGTCAGGGGGGCAGGATCAATGGCGTGGGATGCGACCAAAGGCAAGGCAAGAAACGAATTGTTCGCACCCAGAAAAGCGTAACAAGGGCATTCAGCCCTTGTCATAAAAATTGACAAGGGCTGAATGCCCTTGCTACAAGCTGACCTGATCTGTAAGCTCAAGGCTTGGTCACTTTCACTGGATATTTCTCGGGAGCTTTGTCGAACTTGTCTTTGCAGTCGGCTGTGGCAAAAGCCACCCGCTGGCCCTTGTAGTTGCTGTGAAAGATCAGCTTGATGGTTTTGTCGCACACGGGGCATTTTTCATTGACCGGCTCCTTGCCGAAACTGATGAGCGTCAATGCAAGGGACAAGGTGAGGATGGAAAGCAGGGGTTTCATAGAGGGTGGGTTTATATTTTTTCGTTTCACTGGGGACACCAGATTGCGGGCACTATTAACCCGGCATATAAATGTAGTGACATTTTCTGATAGTTGTGTTATGGTTAGCAGATGCCACAAAGAGATGCCCGCACCCTATCGCCTGCA
>JAYVQB010000323.1:0-6317 GCA_043757085.1 Verrucomicrobiota bacterium | reverse complement strand
CGGTGCCATAAGGTTCGCTGGTATCGAAGGGTTTGTAATAGGTGCGCACCGCTGCCCAGTAATCGCTGAACTCTTGCAAGGCTTGACTGTCCAGCCCGGTGTCGCGCGGCGTGTTTTGCAAGCTGGCGACGATGCTGTTGAGGTTCGGCTGTGATGTGCCGCCGCTCATGGAAGCGATGGCCGCGTCAGCCACATCAACGCCCGCGTCGGCGGCATTGAGAATGCTGCTGGCATTGAGTCCGCTGGTATCGTGCGTGTGGAAGTGAATGGGGATGTCGATTTCGTCCTTCAGTGCCTTGATAAGTTTCTTTGCGGCATAGGGGCGCACGAGCCCGGCCATGTCTTTGATGCAGAGCATGTGTGCGCCCATCTTCTCCAGTTCCTTGGCGAGCTTGATGTAATACTTGAGACCGTATTTGTCTCGCTTCGGATCAAGGATGTCGCCAGTGTAACAGACCGTGCCTTCACAGATGGATGACGTTTCCTCGCGCACCGCATCCATCGCGGCAGTGAGATTGGGCAGATAGTTGAGCGAATCGAAAATGCGGAAGATGTCCATGCCGTTTGCCGCCGCATGCTTGATGAAACCCTTCACGACATTGTCCGGGTAGTTCGTGTAACCGACAGCGTTGGAGCCGCGGAAGAGCATCTGGAACAATATGTTCGGCACCTTGGCGCGAAGCTGACGGAGCCGCTCCCACGGGTCTTCGCGCAAGAAGCGCATGGTCACGTCAAAGGTCGCCCCGCCCCACATTTCGAGCGAGAAGAGATTCGGCGTGCGACGCGCCACGGCATCGGCCACGGCGAGCATATCAAAGCTTCTCATGCGCGTGGCGAGCAGCGACTGATGGGCATCGCGCATCGTGGTGTCCGTGATGAGTAGTCGCTTCTGCCTGGCCACCCATTCGGTGCAGAATTTCTCCGGCCCCATTTTCGTGAGCAGTTGTTTCGTGCCATCGGGTGGTGCTGTAAGGCGCAGCGCCGCATCCTTCATCGGCTGCGGGGCCGTGGGCAGCTTGCCGATGGTTTTATGCGTGAAGCCCTTGGCAAAGGGATTTCCATTCACGCTGACATCCGCGAGATAGTTCAACAGCTTGGTCGCGCGATCTTTGCGTTTCTCGAACTGGAACAGATGCGGATTGGTATCAATGAAACGCGTCGTGGCCTGGCCGCTGCGGAACGTGGGATCGGCAATGACGTTTTCGAGAAAGGGAATGTTCGTTTTTACGCCGCGAATGCGGAACTCCCGCAATGAACGGTCCATGCGGTCGAGTGCCTGTTCATAAGTCCGCGCGAAGACCGTGACCTTGACTAGCATCGAATCATAATAAGGCGTGATGACTGCGTTCGTAGTGCCTAGGGCACCGTCGAGCCGCACGCCGAATCCACCAGCGCTGCGATAAGTTAGAATCTTGCCGAAGTCGGGCGTGAAACCGTTCTCCGGGTCTTCCGTGGTAATGCGGCACTGGATGGCGTAGCCGCTTTTTTCCACTTGATGTTGCAGAGGAAGGCCGAGAGGTTCTTCATGAAGCTGGTAGCCTTGAGCGATGAGAATTTGGGAACGCACAATATCAATGCCCGTTATCTCTTCCGTGACCGTGTGCTCGACCTGAATGCGCGGGTTCATCTCAATGAAGAACCATTGACCGCTCTCCACATCCACGAGGAATTCAACCGTGCCCGCGTGCGTGTAGCCGACTTCCTTGGCGATGGCGAGTGAGGCGGTGCAGAGTCCTTCAATGATCTTCTGGTCCACCTGATAACTCGGAGCCTGTTCGATGACTTTCTGATGCCGACGTTGCACGGAGCAATCGCGTTCATGCAGATGCAAAACATTGCCGTGCTTGTCCGCGAGAATTTGCACTTCGATATGCTTCGCGCGCCCTACGAATTTTTCCAGGAACACCGCGCCATTGCCGAACGAGCGCTTCGCTTCTGTCTGCGCTTCATCAAGCAACTTTTCCAAGTCATCTGCTTTTTGCACCACACGCATCCCGCGACCGCCGCCGCCGAAGGCTGCTTTGATGATGAGAGGGAAGCCGATCTTCTTTGCTACGCTTACGGCCTCTTTCTTTGATTCCACCGGATCTTTAGTGCCATGCAGTGTCGGCACTTTCAATTTCTCCGCCACATTGCGGGCAGCGGTTTTGTCGCCCATCATGTCGAGGATGCGTGCATCTGGCCCGATGAAAATAATGCCCGCATCTGCGCAAGCTTTCGAGAACAAAGGATTCTCCGACAGAAAGCCGTAGCCGGGATGGATCGCATCCACGCCTTTTTCCTTGGCAAGTCCCACGATGCCCTCAATGTCGAGATAGGCGCCGAGCGGCCCCTTGTCCTTGTTCAATTCATAAGCCTCGTCCGCTTTGAAGCGATGTGGGCAGAAACGATCTTCCTGCGCGTAAATCCCCACGGTGCGGATGCCAAGTTCAGTTGCGGCGCGCATGACGCGGATGGCGATTTCAGAGCGATTGGCGACCATTAATTTTTTGATGGGCCGAATGCCGGAGTGGGGGGCTTGGGCTGATGCTGCGGAGTGAACTTTCTTGGAATGCATAAAGAATGGGCGAATTGAATGAGTGTTGAAATGTGGAGGTGAAAGGCGTTGAGGCAAGCGTGGAGAAGAATGATTTACAATGTCTATCAACTGGTAGATAGAGATATGAATGGCTCGTCGAAAAGACATATCCCGAACTGATATATTGAAAACCGCGCAGGGTTTGATTGAAGCAAGGGGCTTCAATGGATTCAGTATTCGTGATCTGGCTGATGAAGTCGGCATTTCATCAGCGAGCCTGCATCATTACCATCCGACCAAGGCTGATCTGGTGACAACGGTCTTGGTGCAGTATCGGGAGGGGCTGAACAAAAGAATAGGCCTGATTGATGCGGAGTTGGATGAACTACAGGCGAGGGTGTTTCGACTGACACAGGAGATGAGTCAGTCTGCGCCACATGGAATGACCTTGGCGGCGGTAATGATGGCGGACTTCAACACACTGCCATCGGCGGTGCGAGATGAAGCACTACTCCTGACGTCGAACATCATCGGCTGGCTCACACGCTTCGTCACCCAGGCGAAAAATCATGATGAACTGCCCATCGACTCGCTGGTCGAGAATATCGTGCAGGATATTTATGCGAAGCTGCTTGGTGGGGCGTTGATCACGCGCCTCAAGGAAGGCTGAAAGGATTTTGTAAATCGAGTTCGGCGATGTGCTTGAAGTCATCCGTGTTTCTGGTCTCTCAACGAATGGCAGGCACAGCGCATCGTCGGGATCGACAGCGTAGATGAGGATATTTCTGTCAAAATCATGATTCAACTCCTTCCGGGGAGAGGACGGTCTTCCCGATTTTTCCGCTGCCAAGCAACTGGATCGGAAATCACCTCGCGCAGGCCACCCATGGCGCGCAATTGCTTAATGGCCGCAATGCGACGCGCAATCATTTCTGGGTTCGCGGTAAGCTTCTTTCGTTTTGGTTTCTTTTCACTTTGAATTGCCTCAACGGTCAGAAGCACATGCGCACGGCCCGGCATTATCCATGCAGGCAGGGGTGAGAGCAGCTTTAAGCTACCATCGGCCATGATCTCGGCATCTGTCTCCAGAGTCTTCATGTGCAAAGTGTAAACGAAGATCGGGAAAAACGTAAAGCGCAGGCGCGGGTCATCAACCCGTCGTTCGCAAGCCAGACGCCACGGCGTTAATGGAGACGAGGAGGTCGGGGATGATGGACTCGGCGGCTTCCGTGTCGCCTTCTGCGATGCGTTCACGCCAGCGGCGCAGCAGCAAGAGTTGCTGGGCGTGTAGGACGGCGAGGGGTTGTTCGCGAATGGCGAGCGTAAAGGCCAGACGCGGGCGGCGACCTTCAAAGGCTCCTGCGGTGAGCTTGGTCAGTGCAGCTTGGGTGCGATGGAATTCTTCGGTGATGATTTTCAAGAAGCGGTCGCGTATTTCTTTGTCAGGAACCAGATCGGCATAGCGGCGCATCCATTCTTCGTTCGCACTGACGAGCGAGCTTTCAATATTGGCCATCACATAGCGCAGAAAGGGGTGCGTCGGCAGATGAGCGATCAATTGTGCATGAGAAACGGGGTCTTCGTTCGCGAGACGTTCCAATGCGTAACCAGCACCGAACCAGCCGGGCAAATAGAAGCGGGACTGCGTCCATGAAAAGACCCAGGGAATCGCACGCAAATCTTCCAGCGTGGCCTGGCCGCTGCGTCGTGCAGGACGCGAACCGATGCGGGCATTTTCCAGAGCATCAATCGGGGTGGCGGAGCGATAGAACTTCATGAAGTCCGGCTCGTGCAGCAAGCTGGTGTAAGCCTCGTGACTCCACTTGGCCACGCGATCAAGCACCGGAGCTACGATGTCGCAATGCGGCGCGGCGCGGAGATGTCTGGCAGTCGCCGATGATGCCGAGGCCATGAGCACCTCGATATTGTAAACGGAAGATGCGAAGTGCGCGTATTTCTGCGCAATGGTTTCGCCTTGTTCAGTCATGCGCAGGCGTCCTCGCAGCGAGCCAGTGGGCAGCGCCTCCATGAAGAAATGCGTCGGGCCGGCGCCGCGTCCGACGGTGCCGCCACGTCCGTGGAAGAAGACTGGCTGCGCTCCGTGTTCGAGCGTGACTTGGGCAAGTTCCGACTGGGCGCGATGCAGCGCCCATTGGCTGGCGAAAATGCCGCAGTCTTTATTCGAGTCGGAGTAGCCGACCATCATTTGCAGCGATGGTGTGCCAGCAGCATTCACGCTGCGTTGTGTGACGGGATGCGCGAGGAATTCCTTAACGATTCCGGGGCCAGCTTCGAGATCGACCATCGTTTCAAACAAAGGTGTGACTGGCAGCGGGCAAAGCAATGCGCCATCAATCCATTCTGCAAGCCCGGCTTCACGTGCGAGCAGATAGACAATAAAAAGGTCTTCCACGCAGCGTGTCATGGAAACAATCAGTGCGCCGAGTCCCGCGTTGCCATGTCGGGCGCGATGTTCCGCGAGCACGCGATGGCACTCGATTACCGTATCTGCTTCGGGTCCGGCGGACATGCCGGGTGCAAGGAAGGGGCGCGGAGAAAGTAGTTCTTTTTCCAAGAACGCACGCTTCTTCTCCATGCTCCAATGGGCAAAGTCGGCGCCATCAGGAACGCCGGTAGCAACCAAAAGCTGCGCCATTGCTTTCTCGTGAAACGCGGAATTTTGTCGGATGTCGAGCGTAGCGGAGTGGAAACCAAAGGCGGCGATCTGACGGCGGAAAGGAACGATAAGCTCGCGCACCATCGCGCTGGCTCCGACCGACTCCAACGCATCCGCTAACACAGCGAGATCGCTGGTAAGATTTTCTGGAGATGAATACGCCGCGGAAGATTCGGGATGCTCAATGGCCAGCAAAACCTTGGCGCGCATCAGATAAGTGGCGGCACGCCAGGGCTCTTCGCGATTACGTTCGAGAATGTAAGTAACATCCACGCCCGACTGGCCTTGCAACTCGGACGCGAGCCTTTCATTCAATGCATTCAATGCGGCGGGAACCGGCTGGAATAACTGACTTAGCGGCACTTGATGCGCGAGAGCTTCCAGTGCGCGACGTTGCACGCGGAGGGCATTGGTTCGCAAAGCCTTCAATGCCGAGCGCGTCACATCAGCCGTGACAAAAGGATGTCCGTCGCGATCACCACCGATCCAAGTGCCGAACTTTACCAGCGGCGGCAGGTTATCGAGCGAGGCGCTATGATAACCCTCCGCTTCCCAAGCCTCGCGCAGATGCATGTGAGCGCGGGCCAAAGTTTCGGGAAAAACTTCGCGCAAATAATAGAGCGCGTTTTGCAGCTCGGCTTCAATGGTGGGGCGAGTGACGTGAATCTCTCCGGTGCGCCACAGACCTTCGAGTTGCACTTCTAGTTGCCGCTTCACGCGCGTCTGCTCGCGCGGAGTGTAATCGGCGTTCTCATGGCGATTCATCAGCGAATAAATCTCGCGATGCCGCTCGCGCGCGGTCTCGCGTTTTGATTCCGTGGGATGCGCGGTCAGCACGGGTTCCACCAGAACTTGTTTCAGCACATCGAGCATCTCGGATTCCGTCAGGCCGGATGCCGACATCTTTTTGATGTTGTTCGACCATTGCCCTTTTTCTGCCGCTGGCCCCTGTTGTTTTTCCCGCATTCGACGGACACGCGAGGCGGTGCGTTCTTCCACGATGTTTAGAAGTTGGAACGCAATGGAGTAGGCCTGACCGAGCTTGCGATCCATCACGTCAATTTCGCCAGCGGAGGAGCCAGCCCACGGAAGGCGTTCAGCCAGTGTTGGTTCGCCTAGACG
>JAYVQB010000322.1:0-1650 GCA_043757085.1 Verrucomicrobiota bacterium | reverse complement strand
AGCACGATCATAGCCAAACTCCGCCGCGATCTGTGCGCGAGCCTCACGAACTTCTTGAACGATGCTGTCAGTCATGGTGTGAAGGTGCTGAGTGTTTCCGGTGTGCAGACGATGGGAACGTGCAGTTTGTGATAGTGACAATACTCCATCATGTCCTTTTGCAAAGTTGCATTCGCAAGGTGTGTGCAGTTCCAGGTGAGCAGATAGTCAATTCTGTGAAGAATCGCCATCGCCAAATGACCTGCATCTGCCGCTGCGCGTGGCGGAAGTTGGAACAAACGGATCAAATCCGCTTCGAGCTGATCTGTTCCAGATAGCACATCAAGCTCGCTGATCCCGTTCAAATAGACCAAACGACGTTGAACCGCATTTGCGTCTCCGCGTGACGCCTCCTGCCTGACCAGCAGCGAACTGTAGAGTAGGAAATTATGCCGTTCGTTGTTCCACCACTCGTGAGTCTTTTTCGTCATTCTTGTAGGTGACAGTCCGCGCATTCGACAAGCCGGAGGGCTTCTGGCGAAACAACGCGACGCGATTCCTGTCTTCCTCAAGCACGCCACAAACGCTTGGACCTATCGCGGCCTTTTCCGAGTTAATCGCTCGTCTGAGCTTGCCGTAGACATTCGACCTCACGCCAAATTGGCATCGCGCAGCAATGTCTCGCAAGTCATCTTCCTTCAGTCCGCAGAACGTCTGACCCAAGGTCTTTTCCGGTCATGTATTTATGTCATTCGTCATTCTGCTTCGTTGGAGGCGGACTATGCTTCCGGTGGCAAAGGTGAGTTCACCGAGGGCAAGTCATGGGTGAAAGGCAGCCGCATATTACAGGAGGCGCACCAGGCTCGGCAGGTTGTTCCCGTCCTTTTTGCACAAGCCGATGCAGATATAAGTAGCGGCATGACCTACTGGGCACTCATTGATTATATTTCGGCGACGCGGAATGATACGACCGTGAGGTTCTCTTCTCTCCAGCCACTACCCAAAAAGTGGCCTTTGTCGTCGTTGACTATGCTCAGTTCGGGCAAGCCGCTCAAGAATACGCACATTCACTCATACGTCCCTTGCGAAACGCCCTCGTTCCTTTTCAAACTCGCATCCAGCAAGGCTCCAATCGCATTCGTGCCCGACGTCGATGAGGAAGCAATATTAGCACGCGAGGGCGCTCCAACTATGCGGTGGCATTTACGCCGTGAGCGCAACCCCAAGATCATCGCTGACAAACGCCGCCAGGTGCTAGCAGCTAACAAGGGAAAGCTTGCGTGCTCTGTTTGCACTTTTGATTTCCAGAAGAAATACGGGAAACTTGGCAACGGGTTCTGTGAGGTGCACCATCTTCGCCCACTTGCTGATGCCGCTGGCGAGATTGAGACCCGTCTTGCTGATTTGGCCGTCGTCTGCTCGAACTGCCATCGGATGATCCACCGTAGCCGCCCATTTTTAACACTTGAACAGCTTAGGTCAAAAATCAGTATATGAACCGCACTTGAAACACGCTGATTCACTGATGGCTCGGTGATGCGCTTGGTGGAGACAAGATAAAAAGCTAAAGACTCACGACTCCCGCAACGGAACCATTTTGCGATCGAGCTGATGCACGGCATGAATGTGTCGCACGGTGCCGCTGCGCGAACGCATCAGGAGCGAATGCGT
>JAYVQB010000321.1:0-6340 GCA_043757085.1 Verrucomicrobiota bacterium | reverse complement strand
TTTTGATGATGATGTATGTAATAAAGGCGGCATTGCGCCCCTGAGACCAGCGATACTTTCAGCGGCATGGTTTCCGGCCCGGATTCCGTTTTCAGGTTCACACGATTCAGGGCGTGCTTTATCTCAGTGACAAATTCCTCGGCACTGTGGCAGCGTTCCGCCTCCCATTCGGCCACGCGGGCATAGGCACCAGCAAAAAGCATATGGCGGCGCAGTTTCAGCGCCAGATTGATTTGAGACCGAAGTTCGCGCCAGCTTCTGATGTAACCGAGATATCTGATTGCCAGCAGCCCCAGCAGGAACAAGATCGCCCCAATTATTGGCATCGACAATCCTCTGCGGACGAAAATGGCGATTCCGATCAGGCTCAGAACCAAGCTTATGGAATACATGGCGATCAGCGCGCGCCCTTTGCTGAATCCGATCATGACGAGCCGGTGATGCATGTGTTCGGCATCCGCGCGGAAGATGGGTATGCCTCGGACTGCACGGCGTAGGATGGCCAGAAGGGTATCGAGAATTGGAACCCCAAGTGCCACCATCATCACCAAAACCGCCGCCAGAATAGTGCTTTTCTGGGAACTGAGCAGAGATGAAGACGCGATAAAGAATCCAATGAGGTAAGCTCCGCCGTCCCCCAGGAAAATTCGCGCGGGTGGATAGTTATAAACTAGAAAGCCCGAGAGGGCTCCGCTCATGACTACGGACATGAGCACCACGTCAGCTATGCCGTTGAAATGGCCGATAAAGGCCAGAGTCATGCATAGAAATAGCCCGAAGCCGGTCGCGAGACCATCCATGCCATCAATTAAATTAATGATATTGGGAATCGAAATCAGCCACAGAATGGTGACAGGGAAACTTAACAAACCGAGATCAAAGTGTGCGCCTCCACGGAACGGATTGGTCAGATCCTCAATCGAGACCCCCAGCGCATACAAAATACAAGCCGCGCCAATCTGCCCGAGAAGCTTCACCTTGGCCCCCAGAGGTTTCAGGTCATCCAGAAAGCCGATGGCGAAGACGAGCGTGTTGGTCAGAATCAGCGGCCACCATTCATCAAGGAACCTCGGCTTGAGCAGGGCCATCAGGCCGAAGCCCGCCATCATGGTGATATAGATGGGCAGACCGCCGAGCCGGGGCGTCGGATTCTCGTGCTTTTTCCGGTCCTGATCAGGGCGGTCAATCCCGATGGTCTTGAACTTGCGCAGCACCAGAGCCGTGAGGTATGCGCTCAAGCCCACCGACCCCGCGAGAATGGAAATCATTTGCAGGGACGGCGTGATGCTTTTAATCGAGATCATGGGAACTTTAGATGAACAAGGGCATCCTGCACAGTGTAATGGAGACCGTGTTATTGCTCAAGGTTGCAAAAATCACGCGACGCAAGAGTGTCTTGAATCAACTCCACGAATTCAAACGCAAGCTGTTCCTGAGAGAAGCCGGCGGCCACCCTTTTCAATTCAGCCGATGGAGCGACCCCATCACGAGCAGCCGCATCACGGATTGATTTTACCACGCCGGCAACATCATCGTGGCGATGCATGATTGTATGTGATGGAGTTGCCGCCTGTTCTGCTAGATCACTCACGTGGCTTGGCTCCGGTCCGATGTAAAGAAAAGGCAGGCCAAGGTTCAGGATGTTGTAGATTTTGCAAGGATGAACAATGCCGAGAAATACATCTCCCATCACAACCACATGTAGATCGGGCGCGGAAAGCGATGCGGAAAGATTCTTGATCGGTTGATAAGGCAGACAGGTGATGTTGCCGAGGCTGCGCGCGGCGGAAAATGCCTTCACCTTGGCGAACTCGCTGCCTCCTCCGACGAAAAGAAAATGAATACGGGAATCACCAGCCAGCACTTCCGCAGCTCCAAGTAAGGTGTCCAATGGATGACAGGGGCTGTGATTCCCGGAATACATGATGACAAATTTTCCCTCCAGCCCGTGTTCACGGCGAAAAGCTGTCCGGCCCGTTTCGTCATACTGCACCACTTTGTCGTGCGACCACGGAGCCAGAACGTAGAGATCATCCTCAGGGATTTCTTTTTCGCGGAGCCTCGCGGCCATGAACCTGTCCAGCACCACAATGCGGGCTGCCTGGCGGAAGCTCCAGTTCTGCACCATGGTCAGCAGTCTCTCCGCCGCACTGCCTTTGCGCAACCAGCCTGCAGCTACCGCCTCATCGGGATTCAAATCCATGATCCAAGGGATCACTAACCCGCCTTTAAGTTTTGCAATCAATGTGCCCAAGGTGGATATAAGCGGCGGGGAAGTCAGGCAGACCAGCACATCATGCCGTGGCAGGAACAGGAGAATGCGAGTGGCGTTCAGCCAGAAAATGGCGAAGTCGATGAGCCGGCGCAGCTTGCTCTTTTTCCCCAGGCCGGGTGTCCAGATTCGCCTGATGTCGATGCCATTCCAAATTTCAGAAACAGGATAACGGTTCTCCGGATTATCGTAACCCCTGCTCGAAGCCACCACGGTCACTCCATGCCCGGCTTTCACCAAGCCCAGCGCCAGATCAGTCAGGTGCTGCGCAGTGGAAACATGATCCGGGTGGAAACATTGGTTTAACAGCAGAATTTTGAGTTTTGGCACAGGCGTCTTCTGCTTAGGAAATTCCGTTTCAACGGGACTGACGTCCTTGAACCATCTGATCATGGATCCAGCGGTAAGTAGCCTCCATTCCGTCGCGCAGACGGCAGGAAGGTTCCCAGTCAAAAACCTGACGGATGAGCGTGTTGTCACTGTTGCGGCCATTCACTCCCTTGGGGGCCGACAAGTTATAGGCACGGTGCAATTTCACTTGTGCGATATCCTCAACAATATCGACCAGTTGATTGATGGAGACCATTTCACTGCTTCCGATGTTGATCGGCTCCACAAAGTCGCTGTTGAGCAGCATCTGCGTTCCCTTTAGGCAGTCAGTGATAAACATGAAGCTGCGTGTCTGTTCACCGCTTCCCCAGATTTCGATCTCATGCTTCCCGGAGAGCTTGGCAGAGATGACTTTGCGGCAGATGGCGGCTGGTGCTTTCTCCCGGCCTCCCTCAAAAGTTCCGTGCGGGCCATAGACATTGTGGTAACGCCCGATACGCGTGGCCAGACCGAAATCCTCCCGGAAGTGGCGGCACATGCGTTCGCTAAAAAGTTTTTCCCAGCCATAGCCGTCCTCTGGCATCGCGGGATAGGCATCAGATTCCTTCAGGGGCGCAAGGTCCATCTCCGTCTGCTTGTCTGCGGCATAGACACAGGCGGAGGAGGCATAAAAATATTGCTGCACCTGATGATGACGCGCAGCCTGAAGCAGGTGCGTATTGATCAGCACCGTCAGCATACACAGAGCCTTGTTGTTTTCAATAAAGCCCATGCCGCCCATGTCAGCCGCCAGATTGTAAACCGTGCTGGCATCGCGCAGTGCTTCATGGCATGCGTCCTTTTCACTCAAGTCGAGTTGCATGCTCTCAACTCCCTCGAATTTTTGATACCAATGGTCAAAAGGCTTGATATCCACCGCGCGAAGCTGCGTGTGCCCCTGACGGAGCAAATCTTCAATGAGGTGGCCACCAATAAATCCACCTGCTCCGCAAACGACAGTCAAAGAATTTTTATTCATAGGAAGTTTTACCAAGGCAACCCAAACATGGGCAAGTTATTAATGATGCGGATTGTGTGATTTCTGATTGTGGGCCATGAACTCATCGTAATCACGAATGTAGTCCTTGGCCTCGTAATCATGGGAGGCGAAGACGAGAAGCACGCATTCATCACGATGGTCGAATTCTTCAGCCCAAACCATTGGCGGCACATAAACGCCGAGATGCGGCTGGTCGAGCAGGAACTCGTCCTGCCGCGTTCCGTCGTAAACTTTCACACGGCAGGAGCCGTGGAGGCAGACCAGCAGTTGCTCGCATTCGCGATGCGCGTGCTGTCCCCGACCGGAGTCATGAGGCACGCCATAGGTGGCGAAGTAACGGCGCGGCACAAAGGGGAGGGTTCGGCCAAATTCCCCCACACTCAGATTTCCGCGCGTGGCATCCTCAATCCACTTCAGCTCGTAAAACCGGACGCAGCCCCGCGTGCCCCGCACATTGGATTCGCGATAAGTCTGACCGTGGATGATTTCAGAGCTCATAATATGTTTGAATCGTCGGCTATCATGGGGGGGCGCATTTCATGGGCGATAACTGTTCGCACCAGTGACTGCGGTTTTCCCGCTAGTGTCATGTAAGTGCGGCCGACATATTCGCCGAGCAGGCCAAGGATGAGCAACTGGCTGCCCGAGAAAATGGAGATGACAGACATGAGCGAAGTCCAACCGGACTGCTTTATGCCATAGATATAATGTTCCAGAAGTGTTGAGAGAAGAATGATGACGCCGAAGGCGCACAGGATCACTCCCAGCAGGCTGGCCACTCGCAGAGGCATGATGCTAAAATTGAAAAACATATTGGCCCACAAGCGCAGAAGACGGCGCAGGGTGTAGCCGCTTTGACCATCCGCCCGGTTTTCGTGCAAAACTTGGAGCCGACCGATGCGATTGGTCGCGCCGAGAATCAGTCCGTCGATGTAAGGATACGGGCCGGTGTAGCGGGTGACGCGATCAACAAGTTCGCGGCGCATCGCCCGGAAACTGCACAAATACAGATCACGCGGCTTGTCCAAAAGGAAAGAAGCGATGGTGCCCGTGGCCCAGCTTCCAAAATTGCGGAACCAGTGGTGCTTTTTTTCCTCGTAATAGGAATAGAGAACATCATCCCCACTGTTCTGGATGTGATTGAGCAGCTTGATGGCCTCGGAAACCGGATTCTGCAGATCATCATCCAAATTCACGACAAAGCGCCCGCGCGAACGGCGCAACCCCTCCATCACGGCGGCGTGTTCGCCAAAGTTCCGCGCAAAATCCACGAGTGTGACGGGGACGGGCATGGTCTTTGCGAGTTCAGCGGCGCGTTCGAAGGTTCTGTCTTTGCTGCCATCATTTACGAGCACGAGTTCGTAGCCTTCGTTTATGGGAAGCAGGCGAAAGGCATCAAAAAGCTTCACAATCGCATCGCCCGTATTGTAAAGCGGGATGATGAATGAAACGAGAGGAGCGTCGTTTCCGCATTTCGTTATATTGAATTCGGATTCCATGCCGCAGTATCAATGAAAATTTCAGGAATGGAAGAACTCGCGCACGGCAGCACAGGTGAATTCGACTGCTTCTTCAGTCAGGTGCGGATGCAGGGGCAGGCTGAGGATTTCCTTCACCAGCCTTTCGGTGTTTGGCAGAGGCGGCGATTTCGCCGTGATGTGCGCATAGGCTGGTTGCTGGTGGACGGCTGCCGGGTAGTGCAGGGCGGCAGGAATTCCTTTGGCAATCAAGTGCTTCATCAAGGCAGTGCGCTCCTTGGTGCGGATTACATAGAGATGATAGACGTGCCGGCAACCCGGAGCAACCCGTGGCGTATCCAGTGGCAGACCGGCAAGACGGGCATCATAGAGCGCCGCCAGCCTGTGGCGGGAATCATTGGAACGGGTCAGATGGGGGAGCTTCACCCGCAGAATGGCGGCCTGCAATTCATCCAGACGGCTGTTCACACCCTCGATGGCGCTGATATAACGGTCCCGCCAGCCATACTGCCGCAGGCAAAGAATCTTTTCTGCGAGTTCGCTGTCATCCGTGGTCACAGCGCCGCCGTCACCGATGGCTCCCAGATTCTTCGTGGGGTAAAAGCTGAACGATCCTCCGCGACCGATGCCTCCGACTTTTCGCCCCAGATATTCGGCGCCATGTGATTGTGCACAATCTTCCAGGAGAATTAGATCGTGCTTGCGGCAAACTTCCTGCAACCCCGTTAAATCGGCGGGGTGACCATAAAGATGGACGGCAAGCACCGCCTTAAGCTGATGACCCGAGGAGCTTTTCACGACCTGTTCCAGACACGCCGGTGAGATGGTGAATGAATCAGGTTCGACATCAATGAATACGGGAGTGGCACCAGCACGGGTGATGGCGGAAACGCTGGCAACGGCTGTTTGCGAAGGCACGGCGACATGGTTTCCGGCTCCTATGTCCAGCCCTCTTAGTAACAGCTCGATCGAATCGGTTCCATTGGCCACACCAATCGCATGTTTGCAGCCGACAAAGGACGCAAACTCTGTCTCGAATGCGGATACCTCATCTCCCAATATGTAGTGTCCCAGTTCAAGGCTCTTCTTGAGCGCCTTGTCGATTTCCATCGCATGCAGGTGGTAGTCTTCGAGCGGGTATGAAGGAAAGAGGGACGGGGTGGACATTTGCGAAGAAATGGCTGACGGGGGTTCCGAGTGTTTCTTGTAAGAGAGATCGCG
>JAYVQB010000320.1:0-1661 GCA_043757085.1 Verrucomicrobiota bacterium | reverse complement strand
ACCCAACGTGCAAAAAGACCGTCGTGCGGCGAAACGCGGTTCCTTCGGCACCCCAGAAACGGAGCAAAAAGCGCGCAATGACTGTCAAGGTCAGAACGGCGAGTGCCAGCAAAATCAAAGACGGCGACCGGCCTTCGACATTCATGCCTGCAGGCAGAATGTTGTGCAAAAGGATGCAATATTTCATTTCCGCAAGCACACCCTGCCGGGCAAGAAAAATCAACAGCAGCCCTGGCACAACCACAAAGCCCGCGATGGCAGACACAAAGTTTGCCAAAAAACGAGCTGGCTGATATTTCCTCCGGATTGCAGGCGCAACCAAGAAGGCCAAGCCCGCTGCCCCAGCAAGTGTCCCGACGAGCAGTCCGGTCTTGATTGATACCGACAGGCTGATTCCGGCCAGCAATCCGACGATGAAACTTCGCAGCATCGAGGGACGGCCTGAGACCAACAACGCGAGAGCCACCAGCCACACCGCCGCCCAGAGGTTGTCCGGACGAAACTCGATCGTTGGAAAAAGATAATTGGGCAGCGCTCCTGCGAAGATGGGCGCCCAGAGGCCAACACGTTCGGAGAAGAGCGTCAGTCCTAGCCACCGAACCGCTCCCAGCGAAAGAATATAGAATGGCACAATAAATAATCGCGCAAGGTCGAGGATGTCCGCCCGTTCCCCCAGCCATTTCAGGAACGGGATCATGATGATGTGGAATAACGGGGCGTGATTGTCGAAAAAGTCGCGATAGGCCACCAACCCCTGCGACCACTGCCAGACCACGAAGATGTGCTGTGGCTCGTCGCTGTCCACGCGATAGCGAAAGATGTAAATTACCCGCACTGCGAGCACCGCCAGAAACGCCATGGCCGCCACGATCTTTTCACGCCTCGAGCAGGAGATGGTTCCGTGAAAGTTCGGATTGCCCTTCGACGGGCTTTGAAGCAACAACGATTTTTGCATGAGAAAGTGACTGGCTAGTGATTTTTTGTGCTTCGATTGAGTCGGTCCTACATCACCTGCATAACATGCAATCGCCAGCGCGCAATGCCCACATCTTGGTGCATGTTGATCTAATCACCCCACAAAACACGTCACCCCCGGTGCGGATTCTCGAGGAAGTCCGCGTAGGCTTCTTTGAGTCCCTCGCGCAAACCAATACGGGCCTTCCAACCGAGAGCGGTGATGCGGGAGGAGTCCATGAGCTTGCGCGGGGTGCCGTCCGGTTTTGATGGATCGAATACAATCTCACCTTCAAAGCCAACCGTCTCTTTCACCAGTTCCGCGAGTTCGCGGATGGTGATGTCTACTCCGCAGCCGATGTTGATCCAATCGGGCGGATTCTCGATGCCGAGGAGGTGGAGCACGCCGCTGGCGAGATCATCCACATGCATGAATTCGCGATGCGGCTGGCCGCTGCCCCAGACTTTGACTTGCGCGGCGCACACGAGTTTGGCCTCGTGGAAACGGCGCAAGAGGCCGGGAATAACGTGCGAGTTTTCGGGGTGGTAATTGTCGCCGGGGCCGTAGAGATTGGTCGGCATCGCGGAATGAAAAAGCACGCCGTATTGCCCGCGGTAGTGCTGGCAGAGTTTTAATCCGGCGATCTTCGCAATGGCATAGGCTTCGTTGGACACTTCGAGCGGGCTGGTCAGGAGCGCGTCTTCGT
>JAYVQB010000319.1:0-6402 GCA_043757085.1 Verrucomicrobiota bacterium | reverse complement strand
CCGTGGCCTTCCAGCCTGCCGCGTGTGATGGGATACTCCCGCAGGATGCGACTGCCCTCGACCACGCCCCAGCCCGCCGCCTTCAACGCGGGGTCAATGTGCTCCGCTCTGGTTTCGGCTTCGTTCATTCTCTTGATTCACGTTGCACAGAATAAACCTAAATTCTACGCCTCCTTCAGAGCTTCAAGTCCCTTCAACAGGTAGGTGGTGCGGACGCGGCCATTCTTGAACAAAACCGTAGTTTTCAGCAATGATGCCTGACAACGATCATTGAAAAACCCCCGGTTTAGCGCGATGACCTGATCCTCGGTGAGATTCTCGTCGATCTTACCGCCAACGCTGTGATTGTCCTGGGTGACGAAATCAAACCGCCACGACTCCAACAGCACTCCTTTGAACACCCCTAGGATTTTGACGGGCTCGTCGTTCGTAATCGTGCCAGCAACCCGAGTGAACGCTTCGTTTGCCTCAAGCGGGTTCATGGAGCAGCGAAAGTCGCCACTTTCCAGACGCAGGCCGGCTTTCCCTTTAGCCACGACCTCCAGAAACTCCCGCAGATTTTGGATCACCCGTGGCGCGGTTTCGTCGATTACAGCCGCGAAATCCTCGTCGCTGCGCCGCGCCGACTCAACCAGTTTTGTCACATGCGCCAGCGTGTCAGCCAACTGCCCTTCCTCAAAAAGTTCGTCGTTATCGGCACGAGCTAACTCTAAGCCGAATGAACCACGCGGCAAACCAGTGAGGAGTAATCGCGATTGCGCTTCACCGTGGCGACGGCCACGGCTGCCTACCACGCCGTGCCAGCGGTCCGCGTAGTCAGCCATGACCATGCTCTGAAATGGTTCAAGCACGCGCCCCGCAAAACTCGCGTCAATGCCCATCGAGCCTTGGACTGGTTCGCCCCAGAAAAACAGGATAGTCCGCGCTTCCTTGTTGCCCAGTGGCAAGGCCTCAATCTTCTCGTTCAATTCGCGTTCCCGCTCTGCCAGCGCGACGGACATGAGCGGATGCTGGCCCGCAAGCTCGCGCAGCCGCTGCGTGTCGAGCAATTGAACCTTTAGAAATTCTCTTTGGGCGCGTGTGGTCATGGTGTGGCGTTTGCAATCTCCTGCCGTGCGGCCGCATCCTCAGCAGGAGTGTTCAGTTCGATTTTCAACATACCCTTCCAGACTCCCAGCCGGTTGTGGGAGAATAGCAGAATCCAGTAGCGGGTTTGATCCAGCGTGAGTTCGGGATGGAAACCCGCATCGAAAGGGTAATGGTCGAGACAGAAGTTTGTCTTGGAAAGCGATGGACTCGCAACCTCCGGAAACCGCCCCACAAGACCGGACTGGAAAGTGTCATCGTATCCCCAGTAAACCGTGACCACATCAAGGTCATTTGGTGAACGGCCGTCCCGGGCTTCAATGTCCTCCACAAAACTTCCGTCCACCCACTGAAAGCCGGTCGTCAGTCCTTCGGTGCGCAGGCGTTCCCGAAAATCCAGAAACCTCCCGAGAATCGCCCGCCTTTCCGGCGACGTGCCCAGTCGCTGGCACAAGTCCAGCGTCGTGCACGGATATGGCGACAACTGGGCACGATTGACCGGGTCACCCAAGTGCGGCGGGAGAACGAGATTGTGGTCAAAAGCGGGAATCGGGTTTGGCATGCAATATTTGGAAAATTATAGATAAGCGTGACTTAGTTGGCTAGCAATCATAATGCTCTGCTGAAGGCTTGGTGCAGCAGCGACTTCTTCAACGCCGCCAGCGCAGCGAGCTTTTGCGCGTAGTGGCTTTCGAGGCGTTGGCTTTCCGTCGCCTTCATCAGTTTTTCTCAGGCTTAAACTTCTTAAGCAGATACGTGGTCAAAGCACCACTCAGGCCGACAATCAATTCAGCCTCCTCCATCGTGGAAGGCCGGTTCTCGTGCAGGTGGCGTCCATTCTCGGAGGCGTATCCCCAAATTTTAGATACTCCGATGTCCAGCGGCGGCGGTAAAGTGCCAGGATTCTTCTTCAGCAAATCTCCAAGCGTAGCCTTATCGTCGGTCACGTCCCGCAGAACGCATTCAAGCGCAGCCATCGCGTGTTGAATTGCACCGCTAATGTCTGGATCGGGACGTTTGGAAAGGTCGAGCAGAGCCTCATGAAGTTCTTTCGCGGCAACGGGCTTTGCCATCTCTGTTGTGATGGCTATTGCTGATCGGACCGAACCTTCAAATGCCTCTTCACCGCGGGTCTCAAGCTTTCCATCAATCAATTGCCAGCCGATCCCTTTCTTTTTGAAGGCATCATTCAACTTTCGTGAAAACTCAGCAACCTCGTGGTCTGACCGACATTTTATTAGCCAATCGGCAATATCCTCACAAAAGTCGTAAACGTGATACCAGTCCGCCGACCGCATCAGTGATCGAACCTCGCGCTCAATGTTTCTTGCGCTCCAGTTGTCCGAATCTGGAGATTCCAACAAACGCTCACAGAGCAAGTGCCGCATATCCCCAGCCCCCATGTTGGCGTTCTGCGCTGCCGTAATAATGAAATCCCGCAGCCAAGCGGGAGCATCATTCCGGATCGTAATTGGTGCATCCGTTGGAGCTAACCCGCGGCGCTGGGAGAAAGAGTCTTCGCGCATAGTCAGAGTTCTCCGGTGAACGCTTGGTGCAGCAGCGACTTTTTCAACGCCGCCAGCGCAGCCTGCTTTTGGGTGTAGAGGCTTTCCAGCCGTTGGGTTTCGGTGGCGAGGGCGGCCAGCGTGGAGACGATTTTGCTCTGCTCGGGAATTGAAGTCGGGAACCCAACCACGACCTCGCCAATCTTCGTCGGCGAAGTGTGGCGCACCTTCACGCCGGATGCGCTGGCGTGAATGTCCTTCCTCACCTGCTGTGTGTTGAAGACGTGGAAGAAAAACTCGTTTGTCCACAGAACTCCGGGCTTCTTGGTGACGAGTCCGAGCCGCTGGTTGTGAAGAAACTTGTCAGACTCCGGCACGATGATGGGACTGCCGAGCAGACCGGCGGCTTGCTCCGTCATCGCCACCAGCAGGTCGCCTTTGCTGAGGACGTAGTCGCGAGGGATTTCGCCCGTGTAGTATTTCTGTTTCTCGCCCCGGTCACGATACCCGCCCTTCTCGTAGAAGTTGCCGGGCGTGAGCAGGACGTAGTCGCCTTCGTTGGAGAAAAATTCGCCCTCAAAGGCGTAGCCGTGCTTGATGTCGCACAGTTCGGAAAACGGCTTCTCCACCCACCCATTCCCGCGGTGGGTGAAGACGGATTGGAGGTGGCTTTCAAACAGCGCGCGGGCGTTTTGGAGGTTCTTTTCGGCAGCGGCTCGGGCGGTGGCCAGCCCGGCAAACGCTTCGTCCAGCACCCCCACGATCCGCTGCTGCTCGCCCAGCGGGGGGACGGGAAACTCAAGCGCATACATGGCCTCTTTATCGAGATGCGGAATGGCAGAGCCAGTTTTTGCTCCGTTGAAAACATCGAACGTGGAGGCGAGGAAAGCGCGAAGGTAGTTGTCATTAACTTCCGTCTTTTTCGCGATCTTTCCCATCGTGGACGAAAGGATACCGCTGAAGCCGGTGAAAACCTCACCAGAGTTTGAACCGTCGCAAATAATGATGGTTTCGTGTTCTGCGACGGGGATGGAGTTGCGGTCTTGAGTGGCCGCGTATTCGGCCTCTTGGCTGCCGCGCATCACCTTGGCCACCAAGTAAGGCAAATCGCCGTCCGACTGCGTTGCCTTCAACGCCGGTTTGCGTCCCTTGATGATTTCGCAGACTTCACCAAGGCGTTTCTTCTGCCACCCCTTCTTCATTTCAGCAGCCCCTTGATGGTTTCCAGCACCGGCGCGCTTTCGGCGGCGAATGTGTCGCCCTTGCAGGGTTTGAAACATGGTTGGCCCGTTGTTCCCGGCCCTTCTGGCCGGGCTGCAACCTCACGGGCCTTCAGCCCGGCGAAATTCGAGAGCGTCCGGCCCAAGGGCTGAAAGCCCGTCATGTGATAGCCCGGCCCGAAGGGCCGGGAAACGTGTCCCAGATCGCTCGCCGCCCTGTAAGGGCGGGACCAACGTGCCACGACCATGCGCGTGGGATTGGCTCGAACCGTGAGGTGCCGCCCTTTCAGGGCTTGGGAAATATTTGGTGATGGTTCTCCCGGCCCTTCAGGCCGGGCTTTAACATGGCGGGCTTTCAGCCCTGGGCGGAATGGGATTTTCATTTCAGCAGCCCCTTGATGGTTTCCAGCACCGGCGCGCTTTCGGCGGCGAATGTGTCGCCCTTGCAGGGCTTGAAGCATGGTTGGCCGGTTGTTCCCGGCCCTTCTGGCCGGGCTGCAACCTCACGGGCCTTCAGCCCGGTGAAATTCGAGAGCGTCCGGCCCAAGGGCTGAAAGCCCGTGATGTTATAGCCCGGGCTGAAGGCCCGGGGGCTACGTCCGAAATCATTTACCGCCCTGTAAGGGCGGGACAACCGTGGCACGATGATGTTCATGGCGGTGGTTTGAACCATGATGTGCCGCCCTCGCAGGGCTGAATCCATTTTGGGAACCGGTTCACCCGGCCCTTCAGGCCGGGCTATCACATGGCGGGCTTTCAGCCCTTGGTGACACTCAATCCCACGCATAACGCTCATCCAATGGTTTTTCATTCTTCTCACAAAACCGGCGATACTCCGTCTGGAAATCTTCCTGCCGATGATGCTCCGCCTGATGGCGAATATATTCGCGCACCACCGCAACGTGCATGGGACTGACGCTGAACTCGCCATAACCGGCCTGCCACGCAAAATCATGATACCATCCGTTTTGCTGCTTGATCCAGACGGACGACGAGGTTTTCACCTGCTCGACAATTTTTGCGGGCGCGTGGTTCTTGGATTGGGCGAACAGAATGTGAATGTGGTCGCGCACGGAATTGATTTCGATGAGGGGCGAATCGTGGTTTTTCAGAATGCCGGTGATGTAGGCATGGAGTTCGCCGCGCTCCTCGTCGCGCAGGAGCGGGCGACGTTCCTTGGTGCTGAACACCAGGTGAACAACTATGTTGGCGAGGGATTGTGACATGAGGTGACGCCCTTACAGGGCTGGAGAGGTTTGTGGTGGCTGGTTTCCCGGCCCTTCAGGCCGGGCTTTAACAGGGCGGGCTTTCAGCCCTTGATTCAGCCGATGATTGCGGCGGAATGGGATTTTCATTTCAGCAGCCCCCCTTCGGCTTTGCTCGGGAACCCCTTGATGGTTTCCAGCACCGCCGCGCCGCTGGCGCTCAAGCGCAGCAGCCTATTCACCGGCGGCCTCCCGTTCTTTATCCCAGAGCCGCAGGCGCTCGGCGATCTGTTCCGGGCTGGGGAGTTCATCGCGGAGATTTTCGGGAAGCTGCGGGACGATGGTGTAGGTGGCGACGCCGATGGGGCGGGCGGCGGTGCGCAGGGCATACTCGACGATGGTGTGGTTTTTCTCCCGGCAGATGATGATGCCGATGGGGGCGTTCTCGCCCGCCATGCGCTCCTGGGCGTCGAGTGTTTCGAGGTAGAATTCCATCTTGCCTTTGTGCTCCGGCTCGAAGGCGCGGATTTTCAAATCAATGGCGATGAGGCAGCGCAGGCGGCGATGGAAGAGCAGGAGGTCAATGAAGTATTCCTGTCCGCCGACCTCGATGCGGTATTGGCTGCCGACGAAGGTGAAGGCGCCGCCCATCTCGGCGAGGAAGCGGCGGAGATTCTGGACGATGGCCCGCTCGAGTTCCCGCTCGCTGTGCTGCTCGGCCAGATCGAGGAAGTCGAAGGTGTATTCGTCTTTCACGGCCAGCACGGCCTGGTTCCGAATCTCGGGCGTCAGCGTGTGGTCGAAGCTGGTCTGGTTGAGGAGGTATTTCTCGTAGCTCTGGTTGTCGATCTGGTGCTGGAGCACGGCTTTGGTCCAGCCGAAGCGGGCGGTGGCGCGGAGGTAGAACTCGCGCTGAAGCAGGTCTTTGCAGCGGGTCATGATGACCAGGTTCTTGGCCCAGCTAATTTCTCTAACCAATGGTTGGAGAATTGGCCGATCCCGGTATTCCGCATAGAACTGGCGCATAAACCAGAGGTTGGGGGCCGAAAACCCGTTGCGTCCCGGAAACTCGATCTGGAGATCGGCTGCGAGGGTTTGCACGACGGCTTTTCCCCAGCCGAGGGTTTCCTGCTTCTGGTGGATGGACTGGCCGAGTTGCCAATAGAGGGCAACGAGTTCCTTGTTCACCGCCCGCATGGCCTGGTATTGGGCGTGGCGGATGCGGGCCTTCACTTCGATGAGAGCCTGTCTGAAAATGCGGTGGAGCGCGGCTGTGTCGCAGACTAGCCGCAGCCACCAGCTCAAGCCAGATGCCTTCCCAACAAGTGTGTGCTGCGGCTGGTCGAGGACGACACAGCCGCGCTCCGGAATTTTCAGACAGGCTCT